>NZ_JANIJY010000024.1:0-43054 GCF_024580695.1 Brevibacterium sp. 91QC2O2
AAACGCCGAGACGATGACTTCGTCATCGCCTACCGTGAATACCTGCTCGCCGCGTAGGCCACCTCGCCATGGTCGATCACCACCACCATGATCACGACCGGGCTTGACAACCTATAGGAGCATCACGCACTGTCTCAGCCGTGCCGCCCGTCAGACTTCGGTCCTCAGCTCGCGGGTGAAGTAGACCCGATCGAATCCGTCTTCCGAATGTCGACCCGTTTCACGGAACCCGCGCCGCGGATAGTACTCAAGGTTCTCCGTCATCTTCGCATTGGTGTACAGACGCATCTCCGGCCGCTCTTGCGACCGCGCACAGTGCTCCGCGTATGTCAACAGCAGCGAGCCGACGCCGGAGCCCTGGATCTTCGGGTCGACCGCCAGATTGGCGACATGGAGATGGTCGGGGTGAAGCTCCATGACCATCATGCCCACCACTTCGCCATCGCGGCGGGCGACGACGACGTGCCCATCCCCGACGAGCTTTGCATAGTCCGCATTCATCGGCGCCGGTTCCCGACCGATTCTTTCGACATACTGGCCATAGGCCGCCGCGACGATTGCGCGGATAGCGGGGACATCCGACGGCCTTGCCGCCTCGATAACAGGGGACGCGGACATGCGCTCATGCTACCCGGTCATTCCACCACGTCGACCACACCGTCACTCCGGCATACCGTAAGACACGCGGGCCCGTGATATCTTTTGACCTATGCCAAATGAATCGAGTGTGCAGGAGGCCGCCCGCAAGCACACGGCCCTTGCAGACCCGGGCATCGAATGGTCGATCATCGGCCCCGGTCTGCTGTCCATGGGCATGTCCGGCGACTATGAGCTCGCCGTCGAGGAGGGCGCCGACGTCGTGCGGGTGGGCCAGGCGATCTTCGGAGCGCGCAGCACTCCCGACAGCTACTACTGGCCGGGCGGGAGTGCAGATGCGCAATAAGACCGCCGCTGCACCCCCACAGATCTCCGGGCGCACCGCCGATGAGATAGTCGACAGCGTCCGCGGCCTCATCGACTCCGGCAGACTGCAGGCCGGGGATGCGCTGCCGCCCGCCCGGGACCTGGCCCACACCCTCGAAGTCAACCGGAACACCGTGTTATCGGCCTACCGGCGGCTCTCCGTATCCGGCCTGGCGGTCACCCGGGGCCGAGGCGGGACCTCGGTCGCACGGAACCAGCCCACCGCGACCGAGGGCTTCTCCCCCGGCACCGTGCTGCGCGATATCGGCAACGGCAACCCCGATCCGCACCTCCTGCCGGACCTGCGACCGGCACTGGCGCAATCGGCCGGCGATCCCGTCCTCTACGGAGCGCCGGTGATCGACCCCGGACTCGCCGCCTGGGCCACCGACTGGCTGGGCGAGGACCTGGACCGGTCCTTCGACCTGTCCCTGGCCGCAGGCGCGGTCGACGCGGTCGAACGGCTGCTCGCACAGGCCTTGACTCCCGGGGATGCGGTGGCTCTGGAGGACCCCTGCTTCCTCACGAGTGTGCAGACCGTCCAGCTGGCCGGCTACCGCATCCTGCCGGTGGCCGTCGACGAACAGGGGCTGACTCCCGACGGGCTGCGCGCGGCATTGGGGTCCGGGGCCAGAGCCGTGGTGTGCACGCCGAGGGCCCACAACCCCACCGGGGCCTCGCTGAACGCCCAGCGCGCCGCCGAACTCCGGGCCGTACTCGCGGACCACCCCTATGTGCTGGTGATCGCGGACGACCATTTCTCCCGCCTGTCCACCAGCGCCTACCAGAGTATCGTCGGGCCCGAGCACCAGCGCTGGGCCCTGGTCCGGTCGGTCTCCAAGTTCCTGGGACCCGACCTGCGTCTGGCCCTCATCGCCGCGGATCCGAAGACCACGGAACGGCTGAGCGCACGCCTGGCCCCCGGCGTCACCTGGGTCAGCCACCTGCTCCAACGCCTGGCTCTGGGCCTCCTGAGCGACGCGGACACCCAGGCTGCGATAGACCGGGCCCGTGAGCACTACGCCGAACGCAACCGCGCCTTCGCCGCACTCCTGGAACGACACGGCATCCCCGCTTGCGCCGGCGACGGGCTCAACCTGTGGCTCGACACCGGATGCGAGGCCCGCACCACCCACGAAGCGCTGATGCGCAAGGGCTGGCTGGCCCGCACCGGCGACGAGTTCGCCCTGACCGCCTCCGCCCCCTCGCGCCATCTGCGCCTGACGATCCATGACCTCGACGAGGCCTCCGCCCAGAGCCTGGCCGACGCCCTTGCCGATGCCCTGACAGATGCCCGTGGCACTGAACCCGCCCACCCCGATAGGAGCCGCCGATGACTCAGAGCACCCTGGTCGTGCGTCACCTCGCCTTCGAAGACCTCGGCATCATCGAACTCCTGCTGCGCCAACGCGGCCACGACATCGTCTACCGCGAGGCGGGGGTAGACGAGCTGAGCACCGGCGAGGCGCTCGCGGCGGACCTCATGATCATCCTCGGCGGGCCGATCGGCGCCTACCAGACCCGCCAGTACCCGTTCCTGCTCGCGGAGAGAGCCGCCATCGCCACCCGGCTGGAGGCCGGACTGCCGACTCTGGGGATCTGCCTGGGCGCACAGCTCATGGCAGCTGCACTCGGCGCCCCTGTCACCCCCAGCGGGCGCACGGAGATCGGCTACTCCCCGCTCACCCTGACACCCGCCGGCAGAGCCGGGGTACTGGCGCCCCTGGACGGTGTGCCGGTGCTGCACTGGCACGGGGACGTCTTCGCCATCCCCGACGGTGCCGAGCGGCTGGCGGAGACCCCCGGCTTCCCCCAGCAGGCCTTCGCCTTGGGCCCGGCCGTGCTGGGACTGCAGTTCCACCTCGAAGCGCAGCCGGAGAAAATCGAGCGGTGGTTGATCGGCCACGCCCATGAACTCGCCGGCGCCGGGATCGACCCGCAGCTGATCCGCGCGGACGCACAGCGGTATGGACCCGGGCTCGCCGCAGCCGCCGGTCGGGTGATCGAGGATTGGCTCGACCGGGCAGGCCTCGGCCACTGACCCGCCGGCCGTTCGATTCGCACGAAGAAGGAGCACGAAGGAGTTTGCACACGTGGAGATACTGAGGCTGTTGACCGCTCTGGCGCCGATCCTGGTCGTCCTGGTCCTACTCGTCTGTCGTGTGCCCTCGTTGTGGGCCGCCGGTGCTGGGCTGGTCACAGCGGTGGCCGGCAGCCTCCTCGCGTTCCCGCTGAGCGGCTCAGCTTTGGGGGCTACCGCTGCCAATATGGGTCCGACGCTCATCGAGGTCGCCCTGATCCTGCTGGGAGGGGTCGGGCTGGCCCAAACCACCGCCCGCAACGGCGCCCAGGACAGAATCGCCGAGTGGCTCGCCGCGGCCGAATCGGGTGAGGACCGCAGCATCAGCCTGTTCCTGCTGATCTTCGGACTCACCCCGTTCATGGAGTCGGTGACCGGCTTCGGCCTGGGTGTGGTCATCACCGCCCCACTGCTGATCCGCCTGGGCCTGAGCCCCGTCAAAGCGGTCGTCGCCGGCTTGCTCGGGCTGGTCCTGGTGCCCTGGGGGTCCCTGGGCCCCGGCACTCTCATCGCCGCCCAACTGGGCGGTCAGGACTTCCACCAGGTGGGTATCTGGTCCGCACTGCTAACCCTGCCCGTGCTCATCGTCAGCGCGATCGTGGCGACCGCCGTCGTCATCGGCCGCCCCACCGGTCGGCAGGTGCTGCTGGCGGGGTTCGTGATCGTCCTCGAATGGGCGGCGCTGACCGGGGCAAATCTCGTAGTCGGGACGCCGCCGGCCGGGGTCGTGGCCTCGGCAGTCGTCATCATCGGCCTGCTGGTGGTCGCCCGGCTGACCCACGGCACTCTGCCGAGCATCGACCGGGGGTTCGGACGCGCGCTGCTGCCCTACGGGGTTCTGGTCGGTGGTGTGCTCGCCTCCGCGGCACTGACCGCGCGCATCGAGGACGGCCTGCTCACCCTGATCGCCAATCCCGCCGTGTGGCTCATCCTCGCGGCGCTCATTTCCCTGTCCGCCGTGCCCGGGGCCATGCGCGGGCGGGTGCGCGTGGCCGGACGGTGCCTCGTGGCGTGGGTGCCGATCACCGCCAATGCCATCGGCTTCATGCTCATCGGCATCATCATGGCGGCGACCGGGATGGCCGAGGACTTAGCGGGGACCGCCGCACACATCGGCCCGTTCTTCACCGCTCTGGTGCCGGCGATCGGAGCATTGGGCGGCTATCTCACCGGTTCGAACACCGGGGCGGCCGCGATGTTTTCCACGGCCACGACCAGTGCCACCGCAGGGGTCGGGGCCAATCCGGTTGTGGCCCTGGCCGGGCAGAACGTCGCGGGGTCCTTTGCGATCATCGCATCTCCCCCGCGCGTGGCCCTGGCCGTGGGAGTCGCCCTGCCCACCGGACAGAAGCTTCCGACGACGGCAACTCGTGTGCTCATCGGCAGTGTGCTGGCCGCGGCAGTACTGCTGGGGATCGTGGTGTACTGCGCGGCCTGAGCGAGGTCGCCCGGCGGGCGAACGTGGTACCCCCAGTGGGACTCGAACCCACACTGAACCGATTTTAAGTCGGTTGCCTCTGCCATTGGGCTATGGGGGCGTACCGTTCCACTCTAACGCACCCGGGCCCGCGTAGCATGTCCGGCATGGAGACCGTCCCCGCGCTGCGCACCGATCACAGTCACCTGTTCCCCGGGTCCCGCCTCGGGCCGGCCGACCCGGCCACACCCGCCGAGATCCCGGCCGCCGGCGAGGTCGTGGTGCTGTTCTCCGACGGCTCCAGCGCCGAAGCAGAGCTTTCCCCGCAGGATTCCGGTCCCCTCCTCAGGGTGCAGGCGTACCGGACCGCCGCCGGCACCCCGATCGCCCAGAAGTCCTGGCGGCTCCGGGTCGAAGACCGGCACCTCAAGGTCCTGGGCCCCGCTGCCTGAGCATGAGCAAAGGGCCCGGGTGCCATCCAGTCGGATGGCACCCGGGCCCTTTGCCGGGTTCGGAGCACGGGGCTCAGGACACCGGCATCAGCTCACCGGGAGCGGCTCACTTCGCGGCGGGGGCGTCCTTCGGAGCCTTGCGCGGAGCCGGCTTCGAGTGCGCGGCCTCGACGAAGGCCTTGCGCGGCACGTCCGCGTCCTTCAGCGGGGTGACATCGCGGCCCACGACGGCGTTGAGGATCCAGTTGCCGAAGACCTTGACCTTGCGGTCCACGGTCGGGATCGCGTAGCCGTGGTACAGGCGGTGCATGAGCCAGGCCGGGAAGCCCTTGAGGTTCTTGTCGCCGAGCTTCGAAGCACCCTTGTACAGACCCAGGCCGGCGACCGAACCGATCGTCTTGTGGAAGTACTGCTTGAATTCGGTTTCACCGCGCAGCGCGGCCAGCAGGTTCTGGGCCAGGACGGGGGCCTGGCGCGAAGCGTGCTGGGCGTTCGGAACGCAGTAGCCGCCGGGGCCCATGCCCGACAGGTCCGGAACGGCGCAGGAGTCGCCGGCGCCCCAGGCATCGGCCACGACATTGCCGTCTTCGTCCTCGACGCGCAGATCGGCGCGGACCGTCAGGCGGCCGCGCTCGTCCAGCGGCAGGTCGGAGTCGACCAACAGCGGGTTGGCCTTGACACCGGCGGACCACAGGATGGTGTCGGCGTCGAATTCCTCACCGGAGGACAGCTTGACGTGCTTGTCGGTGCAGTCCTGCAGGAAGGTCGACAGGTAGACGTCGATGCCGCGGTCGCGCATGTGCTGCACAACCCACTTGGCGGTCTCCGGGGTGACCTCCGGCATGATCTTGTCCAGGGCCTCGACCAGCACGAAGCGGACATCCGCTTCGGTCAGGGTCTCGTGTTCGGCGACGGCCGAACGGACCATGTCCTCGATTTCGCACAGCGCTTCGACGCCGGCGAAGCCGCCACCGACGTTGACGAAGGTCAGCGCGGTCCGACGGGCTTCGTCGTCTTCCATCAGAGCTGCGGCGGACAGCTGGTTGAGGACGTGGTCGCGGATCGCGACGGCCTCTTCGATGCGCTTGAGTCCGATGCCCTCTTCGGCCAGGCCCGGGATGGGCAGGGTACGGGGCACGGAGCCGGCGGCGATGACCAGCTGGTCGTAGTCGAGCTCGAAGGGCTCATCGCCTTCGGCCTCGATGGTCGCGAACTTCTTGTCGTGGTTGATTGCGCGGACGTAACCGGTGATGACTTCGGCACCCTTGAGGTTGCGGCGCAGCGGCACGATGGCGTGGCGCGGCTCGATCGAACCGGCGGCGACCTCCGGCAGGAACGGCGCGTAGGTCATGTACGGGTTCGGGTCGACCACGGTGACGGTGGCTTCGCCACGGCCCAGGCCTTTCAGCAGATTCTGAGCGGTGATGAGGCCAACATAGCCACCACCGACAACGAGGATACGGGGACGCAGTTTCGAGTTTCTAATCAAAGCCATGCCCTAATTCTATGTCCGATCGACAAAGCTCGCTACAGGCGGGGTCGTCTCCAAGCTCACAATTCTTCGGACGTCCGAGAATCCGCCGGTCCGTCGCCGGGTCGACCACACGGTGATTCCGCCCCGATTCCGCCCTGTTCGGCTGCCATCCGTGCGCTTTGCCCGGCACCTGCACCACTCCCGCGGCGCACCCGGATCAGCCCGAGGCACGCGCAGACCAGCGCGGCGATGATCCCGCTTGCCAGGACGACGGGTCCCAGCACTGCCCGCGGACGACCCTGCTGGGCCTGCGCCGGGGTGTCGGTAGCGGCCGCTGTGGTGGCCGGGGCCGAGGCGCCCGCCGTGTTCTGCGGCGCCGTATCGGCCCGCCGGTGCATGGTCCTCCAGGCGGCCAGTTCCTCAGCAGCCGAGCGCGGATGCTCGGCCGGCGAAGCCGCAAGAGCCGCCAGCGGGTCCAGGCGTCCGAAACCCACCGTCGGGTCCGGCTGCGCGGCGGTGCCCCTGCCCTTGTGACCCTTGACCGGGGCGGCCGAATGCAGCAGCACGTCGGAGACCTGGTCCGCTGAGTAGTCGGGATGGGCGCTGCGGATGAGTGCCGCAACCCCCGCGACCACGGGGGCCGCGAAGGAGCAGCCCTCGGCCTCCGCATAACCTCCCTGGTAGAACGGCACCGGGATCGCCTGGGCCGGACCCATCAGATCCACCGAGGTGCCCGGAGCAGAGGATGCCTGATCGACGCGACCGTCCCGGCCCAGGCCGCCGACGCCGATCACCCCGGGCACCGTCGCCGGCGACCAGGCCCGCCTGGCGCCCTGGGATCGGTTGCCGACGCAGGCGACGACGAGGACGTCCTTGCTGTAGGCGTAGCCGAAGGCCTCGTCCCAGGACTCGGGCCAGGCCGGATCGTCCCAGCCCAGGGACATGTTGATGACCCGTGCCCCCTTGTCAACCGCCCAGCGCACCGCCTGTGCGGCCTGGGTCCGTGAATCGGAGGAACCATCGGGGGCGCCTGAGCCCAGCCACATCGAGGCCGAGAGCAGTTCGGCGTCCGGGGCCACGCCGCGCGGACCCTCTCCAACGCCCTGGCCGGCGATCACCCCGGCGACCGCGGTGCCGTGCTTGATCGTCTCCTCCGGCCCCACCGGGGTGCGGCCGTCCTTGCCGGATCCGGAGAAGTCCTTGGCCGCGACCACCGTATCGTGCAGATCCTCGTGGGAATCCTTGATCCCGGAGTCGATCACGGCGACCTTCACACCCTTGCCGGTGCTGGTCTTCCATGCCCTGTCAATCCCGTAGTCGGAGATGTACCACTGGCCCGGGCCCGCCGTGGGTGCGGCCAGTGCCGCGCCCGGAACCAGGCAACCGGCCAGCAGCGCGCAGACCGCGAACAATCCCGATGCCGGGCGCATGCTCAGTCCTGTCCCAGCCGCAGCGCCGTGCCGTCGAGGATATCGGCCTCGCTGGCCATGACGACCGGCGCGCTGCCGGTGGCGGCCAGTACCTGGGCACTGATCCGCTGGAGCAGGCGGGAGAAGATCAGGGCTCCGGCCCCGATCACGTCGACCCGGCCGGGGTGCATGAAGCCCAGTCCGGCACGCTGCGCCCGCGGCATGGCTGTGAGTTCGGCGCAGGTGGCCACGGTGTCGTCCAGGTCCAGGCGGGCACCGTGGATGGCGGCACGATCGTAGGCCTCTAGCCCGAGGACTGCGGCTGCCACCGTCGTCACGGTGCCGGCGACGCCGACAATCGTACGGGTACCCGAGACGTCGACGGTTTCCAGGGCCCGGTCGTACCAGGCGTCCACCGCGGCCTGCGCGGCCTCCACCTCTGCAGCGCTCGGCGGGTCCGAGCGCAGGAGGCGTTCGGTCAAGCGCACGCAGCCGATGTCCATGCTGAAGGCCGCGTCCACCTCCCGGGTGCCCGTGACCAGTTCGGTCGACCCCCCGCCCAGGTCCATCACCAGATAGGGAGCCGCCGGGGCGTCCTGGCCGGTGCCCAGGGTCGCGGTGGCGCCCAGGAACGACAGTCCCGCCTCCGCCACGCCGGTGATGACCTCGGGATCGACTCCCAGGCGCTCCCGGACGCCGGCGAAGAACTCCTCACGATTGGCCGCATCCCGGCTGGCCGAAGTGGCAACGAAGCGGACGCGCTGCGCCCCGTGGTCGGCGATCAGCCGCGCGTACTCCTCACAGGCCGCGAAGGTCCGCTCGAGCGCCTCGGGGGCGAATGCGCCGGTGCGGTCGACACCCTGGCCCAGGCGCACGATTCGCATCTCACGGACCACATCGCTCAGCCGGCCGGCGGCGATGTCGGCGATGAGCAGGCGGATCGAGTTCGTGCCGCAGTCGATCGCGGCCACCCGCACGGCACTACTCACCGCCTCGGCCCGTGCATCATCATCCGATGCGGGGGCCGCCGCTGTTGGGTCCGGTACCGCTGCTCCCGTCGCCGAGGCCTGGGCCGGCGCCGGTACTCCGGTCATGAGCGAGATCGCGCGGTCGCCGATCGGGTTGACCCCGGGGCCCGCCGCCAGGGCGTGGCCGACCAGGGCGTGCAGGCATTTGACCCGCACCGGCATGCCGCCGGCGGAGAAGTCCTTGATCTCCGGCACGTCATCGGTCCCGGCCAGGCGGCCCAGTGCCGCTCGGCGGTCCAGATAGTCCCGGTGGGCGTTGGCGTAGGCGGCCGCCAGGTCCGCGTCCTCGCCCAGTTCCCGCGTCCATTCGGCCATGGTGCCGGCGGCCTCCAGGCGCGAGGCCTCGGCGACGTATGCGGGATGGCTCAGATAGAAGGAGGTGGGAAACGGCGTGCCATCCGGCAGACGGGGCGCGGTGGCCACGACCAGCGGCGTGCCATCGACGGCCCTCGCTGCGATGCCGACGACCCCGCGGGGGATGCGCCCCAACTGTTCGTGAACGACGTCGAGGTCTGCCTGCGTGGCCGGTGTGATCATCTACTGCTCCTGCGTGGCGGTTCCGACGGCCTTGAGGGAGTCGAGGAGTTCGACGTACCACGGCCGGCCGCTATCGCCCTTGTTTGCCTGTCTGTCTGCCTGGGCGATCGTCTGTTCGCCCGTTGATGTGCCGTCCTCGTCGATGACGATGTAAACGGTCTCACCCTTCTTCACGTACTGCTGTTCCTGACGGGCCAGGCCGGCCAGGTAAACAGGGTCCTTCAGTTTAGCCTGTTTGCCCTGCAGATCCGTGATCTCCGATTCGAGCGCGGAGTTCTGGCTCTCCAGCGATCCGATCCGCTGCCACTGTCTGATCCCGGAATTCACCGTCGGCACGAACATCACCAGCACCAGCGCCAACGCGGCGATGATCATCAGCCGCCGCAGGCTGATGCGCCGCCGATCGTCTCGCGAGGTGGCCCGGCCGCCGGCGCGCACACCGGGCAACCGGGACCTGCGTCTGCGCGTGGCCGCGGAGTTTCTAGGACCGCGCTTTCTGCTCGCCGCCATGGCCACCTCGGATCTCGTGCATAGGGGAAGGGAAGGCACGACCCTTCAAGTCTGCCTTCCCCTCCCCTACCAGTGGCGGATTTCCACCGGTGTGTCAGCCGTACAGCGCGACGCCGTTGTCAGTCCTGCGCGAAGCGCGGGAATGCCCCGCGGCCGGCGTAGCGGGCGGCGTCGCCGAGCAGTTCCTCGATGACCAGCAGCCGGTTGTACTTGGCCACACGCTCCGAGCGGGCCGGCGCACCGGTCTTGATCTGGCCGGCGTTGGTCGCCACTGCCAGGTCCGCGATCGTCGTGTCCTCGGTCTCGCCCGAGCGGTGCGAGATCATGCAGCGGTAGCCATTGCGCTGGGCCAGTTCCACTGCGTCCAGCGATTCGGTCAGCGTGCCGATCTGGTTGACCTTGACCAGCAGGGCATTCGCCGCACCCTCATCGATCCCGCGCTGCAGACGCTCCGGATTCGTCACGAACAGATCGTCGCCGACGATCTGCACGCGGGCCCCGATCCTCTCGGTCAGATGGGCCCAGCCGGCCCAGTCGTTCTCGTCCAGCGGGTCCTCGATGGACACCAGCGGGTAGGTCTCCAGCAGCGACTCATAGTAGGCGGCCATCTCCTCGGCGGACTTCTGCTCGCCCTCGAAGGTGTAGGAGCCATCGGAGTAGAACTCGCTCGAGGCCACATCCAGGGCCAGGGCGATGTCCTGACCCGGGGTCAGGCCGGCCTCGCGGATCGCATCGATGATGAGGTCCAGGGCCGCGGCATTGGATTCGAGGTTCGGCGCGAAGCCGCCCTCATCGCCCAGCCCTGTCGAGAGACCGCGGGCCTTGAGCACGGACTTCAGCGCGTGGTAGACCTCAGCGCCCCACTGCAGGGCCTGGCGGAAGGTCGCCGCGCCGATCGGGGCGATCATGAACTCCTGGATGTCGACATTCGAGTCCGCGTGCGAACCGCCGTTGAGGATGTTCATCATCGGCACCGGCAGCACGTGGGCGTTGGGCCCGCCCAGGTAGCGGAACAGCGGCAGGTCCACGGAGGCGGCCTGGGCACGGGCCACCGCCAGGGACACGCCCAGGATCGCGTTGGCGCCCAGGCGCTTCTTGTTCTCCGTGCCGTCCAGATCGATCATGGTCTGGTCTAGGATCCGCTGCTCATCGGCTTCGAGTCCGGCAATCGCATCGTTGAGCTCGTCGAGCACGGAGACCACGGCGTTCTGCACGCCCTTGCCGTTATAGCGCTGCGCATCGCCGTCGCGCAGCTCGAAGGCCTCCCATTCGCCGGTCGAGGCGCCGGAGGGGACACCGGCCGAACCGATCGCGCCGTCTTCCAGCAGGACCTCGACCTCAACGGTCGGGTTGCCACGGGAATCGAGGATCTCGCGTGCATTGGCCGCAATAATCTCTGCCATGAATGCTCCAAAGTGTGTGAGGATACTTCCCGTCCGCTACCAGGAGTGGCACGCACGGGCACGTGCACCACCAACTCTAGTGCACGCCGGCCCCGTTCCCGCCCGCTCCCTCGCCCACCGGGCCCGCCGCGGCGACGCTGGCGGCCTCGACGCGTGCGGTGTGGGCGCGCAGTGCGGCCTCTGCATCTACTCCTGCTGTTCCTGCACGACGCACCAGGGCGAAGAGCTGGGCGCCGAAGTCCTCCGGCGTATCCCCCGCGCCAGGTGGCGGCGCTACCGCGGATTCCGCCGGTGCACCGGTGGGTGACGTTCCCGGATCGACTGCCGGCACGGACAGCCGCTGGCAGCGGTCGAGCACGGCCTGCGCCCGGGTCAGCGCCGGCAGGCTGACCGGGACCGAGGCGAAGGAGTCCGCGAGCGCAGTACCCCGGCCGCCCGCCTCGGCTCCGGTATCCGCGGTGCCGCCCGTGGCCGCAGCGCGTTCGGCCCGCTCCTGTGCCTTGATCGCCTCGTACCGGCGTTCGACCTCGGCCAATTCGACGGGCCCATCGGAGTCGAAGACGTGCGGATGACGGCGGATCAGCTTGGCCTTGAGCCGCCCGGCCACCCGGTGCAGGGTCTCCCCCTGCGCCAGCCCGTGGGACTCGTCGAGCAGGGCTGCGTGGAAGATCACCTGATAGAGCACGTCGCCCAGTTCGCCCTCGATCTCCTCTGCATCTCCGCCATCGAGGGCCGCCAGGAGTTCATAGGCCTCCTCCAACAGGTAGCGCTGCAGGCTGGCGTGGGTGTGCGCCGCGGCCCACGGGCAGCGGGCCCGCAGGTAGGCCATCACGCCGGCCAGGTCCAGAGCCCCCGTATCCGGGCGCTCCCAGCGGACTTCACCGGCGGGTTCCGCTCCGGGCGCCGTCGGTTCCTCGCCTGGGGTCCCCGTCTGCGGCCCCCTCACGAGGCCGCTTCCGCGGCCTCGACCGGCAGAATCGCGTCGAGGAACGACATGCACCAGGTGATGAGCGGCCCGTCGACCAGGTCCGACTTGTCGAAGCCACTGCCGGCCTGCGGTTTGGGCACCAACACCGAGCGGATCGCCGGCTTGATCAGCGTCTTGGGGTAGAGCCGTTTGAGGCGCACCAACTGACTGTCAAGCAGCTCGACCGGCCCGAAGCGGATGAAATTGCCCTGTGCCACGATCTCGTTGACGCCCGAGGCCCTGGCGCGGATGCGCAGTCGGGCGATATCGGCCAGCACCGCCACGGCCTCGGGATAGGGCCCATAACGGTCGGTGAGTTCGGCCAGCACGTCCTGGATGTCGGCCTCGCTGGTGGCCCCGGCCAGTTTCCGGTAGGCCTCCAGGCGCAGGCGTTCGTGGTCGACGTAATCTTGCGGCAGGTGTGCGTCGATGGGGAGTTCGACCCGCATCTCCGGGGCCTCCTCGACCGTTTCGTCCTTGAGGTTGGCGACCGCCTCGCCCACCATGCGCACGTACAGGTCGAAGCCCACGCCCTCGATCTGGCCCGACTGCTGGCCGCCCAGCAGGTTGCCGGCCCCGCGGATCTCGAGATCCTTCATCGCGATCTGCATGCCCGCTCCCAGCTCGGTGTGGGCGGCCAGGGTGGCCAGCCGGTCGTGGGCGGTCTCGCTCAGCTGCAGGTCGTTCGGATAGAGGAAGTAGGCGTAGGCGCGTTCGCGCCCGCGCCCCACCCGCCCGCGCAACTGGTGCAGCTGGCTCAGACCCAGGCGATCGGCGTGGTCGATGATGAGGGTATTGGCATTGGAGATGTCCATACCGGTCTCCACGATCGTCGTACACACCAACACGTCGTAGCGCTTCTCCCAGAAGTCCACCATCACCTGTTCGAGGCGGGACTCGCTCATCTTCCCGTGTGCCACGGCGATTCGCGCCTCCGGCACGAGTTCGGCCAGGTGCCCGGCGACCCGTTCGATGTCCTGGACCCGGTTGTGGATGAAGAACACCTGGCCCTCGCGCAGCATCTCCCTGCGGATCGCGGCGCGCACCTGTTTGTCCTCGTAGCGGCCCACATAGGTCAGCACCGGGTGGCGCTCCTCCGGGGGCGTGGCCAGTGTGGACATCTCCCTGATCCCGGTGACCGCCATCTCCAGGGTGCGCGGGATCGGGGTGGCGGACATGGACAGCACATCGACGTCCAGCCGCATCGCCTTGAGCGTTTCCTTGTGTTCCACGCCGAAACGCTGTTCCTCGTCGACGATGACCAGCCCCAGGTCCTTGAACTTCATCTCCCCGGAGAGCAGCCGGTGGGTGCCGATCACGACGTCCAGCCTGCCGGCGGCCAAGTCCTCCTTGACCTGTTTGGACTCGGCCGTGCTCTGGAAGCGCGACAGACGCCCCACCGTCACGGGGAAGCCCGCATAGCGCTCGGAGAAGGTGTCGTAGTGCTGCTGGACCAACAGGGTGGTCGGCACCAGCACCGCCACCTGCTTGCCGTCCTGCACTGCCTTGAACGCAGCACGGATCGCAACCTCGGTCTTGCCGTAGCCCACATCGCCGCAGACCAGCCGGTCCATCGGCACCTGCGATTCCATATCGGCCTTGACCTCGTCGATGGTCGTCAACTGGTCCGGGGTCTCGTTGTAGGCGAAGGCGTCCTCGAGCTCGTGCTGCCACGGGGTGTCGGGGGCGAAGGCGTGGCCCTTGGTGGCCCGGCGCACCGAATACAGACGCACCAACTCGCCGGCGATCTCCCTGACCGCCTTGCGCGCCCTGGACTTCGTCTTCGACCAGTCAGAGCCGCCCATCTTGTTCAGGGTCGGGGCGTCGCCGCCGACGTACTTGGTGACCTGGTCGAGCGCATCGGAGGGCACATAGAGCCGGTCACCTGGCTGTCCGCGCTTGCTCGGCGCGTACTCGATGACCAGGTATTCGCGGGTGTGCTGCTGCTTGCCGCGCCCGGCCGTGCGCTTGACCATTTCGACGAACCGGCCGACCCCGTGCTGTTCGTGCACGACGTAGTCACCGGGTTTGAGGTCCAGTGGGTCGACCTGATTGCGCTTGCGCCGCGCAGGCAACCGCCGCATATCCCGGGTGGACACGGCAGCGGCCCGGCCCAATACCTCGGCCTCGGTGAGCACCGCAAGGCCCGCGGCGTCGAAGACGAAACCGGCGAAGGGAGCCGCCGTGGTCACCGTCACCGTGCCCGGCGTACCAGGTTCGGGCAGATCCGTCACCAGGGTGGCGGGCAGATCCGCTTCGTTGAACACCTCGACCAGGCGCTCGCCGGGGCCCCGACCCTCCGTGAGCACGTAGACGTTCCAGCCGTCGTGCACGTGCGTCCGGACATCGGCCAGCACCGCTTCGACATCGCCGGCGTAGCCGCGGGGTTCGCGTGCGCCGATCTGGACAACGGTGTCGTCGGCCCCCAGCAGTTCCAGATCCTTGGCGAATCCGCCCATGTTCCACCACGGCAGGCCCAGCACCCCGGCGGCCTCATGGGTCTCGGCCAGGGTCCTGAAACTCGCCGCGGACAGGTCGACGGGGGCCTGCCCGCCCGCTGCCGAGGCCGACCAGGCGGCGGCCAGGAACTCCTCGGTGGTGGCCACCAGGTCCGCGGCGCGCGCGGAAACCTTCTCCGGATCGATCACGACCACTCTGGTGTCGCCCGCCATGCGGGCCAGCAGCGGCTCCATCCCATCGGCTAGGACCGGGGCCAGGGACTCCATGCCCTCCACCGCGATCCCATCTGCGACCTTCTCCAGCAGATCTGCGGCCGCCGGGATCCGGGGAATCAGGCTGCGGGCCCGGTCGCGCACGGCCTGGGTCAACAGCACCTCCCTGCACGGCGGGGCCCACAGGGTATAGACCGCACCCTCGGCCACCGGCAGCGAACGCTGATCGGCCACGGAGAACGGCCGGATCTCGTCGACTTCATCACCGAAGAACTCCACGCGCAGGGCCTGGTCGTCCGTTGGCGGGAAGATATCGAGGATGCCACCGCGCACCGCGTATTCGCCGCGGCGCGAGACCATGTCGACGCGCGAATAGGCCAGACCGGACAGGCGCTCGGCCAGATCGGCCAGGTCAGCGGTGTCGCCGGCGGCCAGTTCGACGGGCGCAAGTTCGCCGAGTCCCTGTACCAGTGGTTGGACGACCGCGCGGATCGGGGCGACGGTGATGCGGATCGCCCCGCCATCGTCCGGATGGGCCAGGCGCCGGAGCACGGACAGGCGTCGGCCGACGGTATCCGAGCGCGGGGACAGACGCTCATGGGGCAGGGTCTCCCAGCTGGGGAAGAACGCGATCTCCTCCGGCGGGTACATCCCCCGCAGGACCGCGGCCAGTTCCTCGGCCTCGCGCCCGGTGGCGGTCACCGCCAGGACCGGATGGGCGCGCCCGGCTGCCGCGATCAGATATGGCCACAGGCCCTTGACCGCGTCGATCTCACCGCCTTGCGGATCGGAGTCGAGCGCGTGGGTTGCGGCCGCTACGTCAGGAAGGGCCGACAGGGCAGAGGAGATACCGCGAAGAGACACCCCCCGAGTCTACAAGGTGGACCCGTGCCCGGCAGCCGACGTCCAGGCCCGGTACAGCCCGGTCGGGGAGAATGCGGGCATGCGATCCTACGGTCTGCGTTTCCTCTCCCCAGCGCTACTGCTGGTACTCATGTGGGTCATTCGCGGCCTCGAATGGTTCGTGCCAGGCGGCCTCACGCACCTGGGGCTGACCTCCTGGCGCCCCGCCTCCCTGGCGGGCGTTGTGGCCTCGCCCCTCCTGCACGCCGACTGGCCCCATCTGCTGGCCAACTCCGCACCTTTCCTGATCCTGGGCTGCTTGGTCACCACGGCAGGCGTCGCCCGGTTCTGGATCGTCACGGCAGTGGGCGCGCTGGCCTCGGGACTCGCGGCCTTCATCCTCAACCCACCAGGGGTCACCACCGTCGGGGCATCCGGGCTGATCTTCGCGTACTTCGCCTATCTGCTCCTGGCCGGCTTCTACGCCCCCGACTGGCCACGCCGCATCGGCTTGTGGGCGGTGGCCCTGCTGGTCTTCGGAGCCTATGGGGCCTCGCTGTTCGCCGGCCTGGTCCCCGGCACCGCCGGAGTGTCCTGGCAGGGACATCTGGGCGGGGCATGCGGGGGTCTGGTCTGCGCCCGACTGCGACGGCGTAACATTGACCCTGACCGTCCGGGCTCGAACGGGCCCGCCATCCGAACGAGGAGATCAGCACAGTGGCGACAATTGCCTCCGATATCGTGGACCACCTCCGCGCATCCGGTATCACCCGTGTCTACGGCATTCCCGGTGACTCCCTCAACGGCTTCACCGATTCCCTGCGCACCGACGACGCCATCTCCTGGGTCCACGTCCGGCACGAGGAGGCCGCCGCCTTCGCCGCGGCCGCCGATGCCGAACTGACCGGGAATCTGGGCGTATGCGCGGGTTCCTGCGGCCCTGGCAACCTGCACTTCATCAACGGCCTGTTCGATGCACAGCGTTCGCGGGTGCCCGTGCTGGCCATCGCCGCCCACATTCCGTCGGAGGAGATCGGCAGCGAGTACTTCCAGGCAACGCACCCCACCGAACTGTTCCGGGAGTGCTCGGTCTTCGCCGAAGAGGTCTCGAACCCGGCGCAGATGCCCCGGCTGTTGCGCATTGCGATGCGCGAGGCGATCGAGCGCCGCGGCGTTGCCGTGCTCGTCATCCCCGGTGACGTCGCGCTCAAGCCATCGGCGGGCAAACCAGTCGTACCGGTTCTGCCCACGGCCTCACAGACCGTCCCGGCCGCCGCTGAACTGCAGACCGCGGCTCGGGCACTGAACGAGGGCCGCAAGATCACCATCCTGGCCGGTGCGGGCGCCCAGGGCGCCCACGACGAACTTGTGGAACTGGCGGGCCTGCTCCAGGCCCCCATCGTCCATGCACTGCGCGGCAAGGAGTTCGTCGAATACGACAACCCATACGACGTCGGCATGACCGGCCTGCTGGGCTTCAGCTCCGGCTACCACGCGATGCAGGCCTGCGACACGCTGTTGATGCTGGGCACGGACTTCCCGTACCAGCAGTTCTACCCCGAGCACGCCACCATTGTGCAGGTGGACATCCGCGGGGAGAACCTGGGCAGGCGTACCCCTGTCGACGTCCCACTGCGCGGCGGAGTCAAGGAGACCTGCGCGGCGCTGACCGACCTGGTGCGCCAGAAGAAGGACTCCAAGCACCTGGACGCCATGCGCAAGCACTACGGCAAGACCCGTGGCAAGCTGGACGATCTGGCCAGCCCCACCAGGGACTCCCGGCCCATCCACCCGCAGTACCTGACCCGCCTGATCGATGAGATGGCCGATGACGACGCCGTGTTCATCCCCGATGTGGGTTCACCCGTGGTCTGGGCCGCCCGCTATCTGACGATGAACGGCAAGCGCAGGCTGATCGGTTCATTCAACCACGGTTCCATGGCCAATGGCCTGGTCCACGCGATCGGTGCACAGGCGGCGTTCCCGAAGCGCCAGATCATCTCCATGTCCGGCGATGGTGGACTGGCCATGATGATGGGCGAGCTCATCACCCTGGTGCAGAACAAGCTGCCCGTCAAGACTGTCGTCTACAACAACTCCTCGCTGAACTTCGTGGAGTTGGAGATGAAGGCGGCCGGCTTCGTCACCTTCGGCACCGATCTGGCCAACCCCGATTTCTCCAAGGTGGCCGAGGCCACCGGCATCAAGGGCTTCCGTGTCGAGAAGTCCTCGCAGCTGCCCGAGGTGGTGCGCGAGTTCCTCGCCTACGACGGTCCCGCTGTGCTCGACGTCATCACCGAGCGCCAGGAGATGTCGATGCCCCCGGCTGTGACCGCCGAGCAGGCCAAGGGCTTCGCGCTCTATGCCATCCGCACCGTGATGAGCGGCAAGGGCGATGAACTCGTCGACCTCGCCAGGACGAATCTGCGTCAGATCGTCTGAGACCACGGCGGCACTCCACCGACGAGCGGACGGGGCCCGGGAAACCAGTTGGTTTCCCGGGCCCCGTCCGCTCGGGCCACCGCGCCCTACGGTCAGCGCGAGTGGAACCTCTGCTGGGCCGCTTGCAGCCCCTCGGAGACGAGCGCCTCGACCGCGTCGGCCAGCTCCCCGACGAAGATCGGCAGGGTGGTCCGCTCCGCTGCGCTGAAACGCTGCAGCACGTAATCTGCGGTGTCCATCCGGCCCGGCGGCCGGCCCACCCCTGCGCGCACACGCAGATAGTCCTTGGTGCCCAAATGGCTGCTGATCGAGCGCAAACCGTTGTGTCCGCCCTCTCCCCCGCCCAGCTTCAACCGGATCGACTCATAGGGCAGGTCCACATCGTCATGGATCGCCACGACGTGATCGGCCGGCACCGAATTGAAGCGGGCCAGTTGCCCTACCGGGATACCGGAGTCGTTCATATAGGTCGATGATTTGACCAGGATCGACCTGGGTCCCGGGCCACCTGCCGACCGTGGCAGCCGGGTCGTGGCCGCCTGCGCCCTGGCCTTGGTCGATCCCAGGCGGGAGCCGGTGCGCTCGAGCAGCTCGTCGATCACCAACTGCCCGATGTTGTGCCGCGTCCCGGCGTAGCGCGCCCCTGGATTGCCCAGCCCGATGATCAGCCAGGTATCGCTCATTGCGTCTCTCCTCGATAACACGACGGCGGCCGCACACCGCACCCTCAGGTGCGGTGTGCGGCCGCCGTGGACATCACCGGTTGTTCACCGGTGTCCGGGTCACTCCGCTGCGGGGGTCTCTTCCTCTGCAGCTTCGTCGTCCGCGGGGGTTTCGCCCAGTTCGGCCTCGAGCTGGGCCTCGCTGATCTCGGCGGAGACGTTGACGACCAGCAGTTCGGGGTCGGCCACCAGCTCGACACCGGCGGGCAGCGCGATGTCCTTGGCGAACACGTGCTCACCGACTCCGCGGCCGGTGATGTCGACCGAGATCGACTCGGGCAGGGCGGTCGCGTCCGCCAGCACCGCCAGGGTCAGTTCCTCGTGCTGGACCAGGGTGCTCGGTGCGGCCTCGCCGACCAGGGTCAGCGGAACGTCGACCTCGACCTTTTCGCCGCGGCGCACGATGACGAAGTCGATGTGCTCGAGTTCGCGGCTCACCGGGTGCTTCTGGACCTCGCGAGCGATGGCCAGGGTGTTCTCGCCCCCGGCGATCTCCAGCTCGAACAGCGCATTCGCGTGGCGCAGGGCCAGGCGGGTGGTGTGCGCATCCACCGAGATGTGGACGGGATCGGTGCCGTGACCGTAGACGACGGCGGGCACGCGACCGGCGCGGCGCAGGGTGCGGGCAGCGCCCTTGCCAAAGCCCTCGCGCAGTTCGGCGCTCAGATTGATATCAGCCATGTTTCACTCCTTTGATCGGTTCGATTCCTCGGGCGTCGGGGCTCGAACACAGGACCGGGCGTGAACCGCAGGAGCGTGTCGAAGAACCGCGTCGATAACGGAGAGCCCAACCGGGCCTCCCTCGCCGAGGCAAACGATAATATGTTATCAGATATTGAACAGGCTCGTCACCGAGCCGTCCTCGAACACCTCGTGCACGGCGCGGGCCAGCAGCGGGGCGATCGACAGCACGGTCAGCTTGTCGAACTTCTTCTCGTCTTCCAAGGGCAGCGTGTTGGTCACGATGACCTCTTGAGCCACGGAGTTCTCCAGGCGCTCCACGGCGGGTCCGGAGAAGACCGCGTGCGTGGAGACGATGACAACGCCCGTGGCTCCGGCATTCATGCAGGCCTCTGCGGCCTGCACGATCGTGCCGCCGGTGTCGATCATGTCGTCGACCAGCACGCAGGTGCGGCCCTCGACATCGCCGACGACCCGGTTGGCCTTCGTCTGGTTCGGCCGCGTGATGTCACGCGTCTTGTGGATGAAGGCCAGCGGGGCACCGCCCAGCTTCGCAGACCAGTTCTCGGCGACCTTGATGCGCCCGGCGTCCGGGGATACCACGGCCAGATCGCCGGTGTACTTCTGCTTGACGTAATCGGCCAGGATCGGCATTGCCACCAGGTGGTCGACCGGACCGTCGAAGAAGCCCTGGATCTGCGCAGTGTGCAAATCCACGGTGATCACCCGGTCGGCGCCGGCGGTCTTGAACAGATCGGCCAGCAGGCGGGCCGAGATGGGCTCGCGGCCGCGGTGCTTCTTGTCCTGCCTGGCATAGGGGAAGAACGGCGCGATCACGGTGATCCGCTTGGCCGATGCGCGTTTGAGCGCGTCGATCATGATCAGCTGTTCCATCACCCAGTCGTTGATCGGCGCACAGTGCGACTGCATGACGAATGCGTCCGCACCGCGCACCGATTCCCCGAACCGCACATAGATCTCGCCGTTGGCGAAGTTGTACAGATCCGTCGGCAACAGTTCCGTCCCGAGGTTCTCGGCCACCTGCTCCGCAAGTTCGGTGTTAGCCCGTCCCGTGACCAGGACGAGGCGCTTCTCGCCCGCCGTCGTGATTGAGTTCACGTGTCTTCCCCTTCTACCCGTGTTCCCTGTTTAGTCTTCTTCTGACTTCTTCTTCGCGGCAGCAGCCGCCTCCGCCGCGGGGGTTCCCGGGCGATGCTCGATGACCCAGTCTTCGACGATCTTCTGCGGGCCATAGGTCAGGGCCAGCGCGCCGGCGGGAACGTCCTTGCGGATCACGGTCCCGGCACCGGAATAGGCTCCGTCGCCCACGTTCACCGGGGCCACGAACATCGTGTCCGAACCGGTGCGCACATGCGAGCCGACGGTGGTGTGGTGCTTGTTCACCCCGTCGTAGTTGACGAAGACCGAGGAGGCGCCGATATTCGACTCCTCGCCGATCGTGGCATCCCCGACGTAGGTCAGGTGGGGTACCTTCGAGGCCCGGCCGATGTGGGCGTTCTTGGTCTCCACGAAGGTCCCGATCTTACCGTCGGCGCCCAGTTCGGTGCCGGGGCGCAGATAGGCGAAGGGGCCGACCTTGGCTCCCGCTCCGATCACCGACAGGCTCCCGTGGGTTCGGATCACACTGGCGCCGGCGCCCACCTCGACGTCGGTCAGGGTGGAGTCCGGGCCGATCTCGGCCCCTGTATCGACCTTCGTCGCCCCGTGCAGCTGCACGCCCGGCAGGATCGTGACGTCTGCGGCGAGTTCCACATCCGCATCGATCCAGGTGGCGGTGGGGTCGACCACCGTCACGCCCTCGCGCATCCAGTGCGTAAGGATCCGACGATTGAGCTCGGCACCCAGACCCGCCAACTGCACCCGGTCGTTGGCACCCTCGACCTGCCAGACATCGTCGATCGGCAGAGCGGCCACCGGCGATCCGGCGTCACGGGCGATCTCGATGACATCGGTCAGGTACTTCTCCCGCTGATTGTTCTCCGTGGACACCTTGGCCAGCGAGGTGCGCAGCACCGCGGCATCGAAAGCGTAGATGCCCGAGTTGATCTCCGTGATCGCGCGGGTCGCCTCATCGGCGTCCTTCTGCTCCACGATGCGCTCGAGTGCGCCCGAGGCGTCGCGCACGATCCGGCCGTAGCCGGTCGGATCGCCCAGCTGGGCGCTGAGCACGGTGACGCCATTGCCACCGGCCTCGTGGAATCCCACCAGTTCGTCGAGGGTTTCCGAGGTCAACAGGGGCACATCGCCGTAGGTCACGACCACGGTGCCCGCCAGATCCACCGGCAGGACCCCGAGCGCACATTCAGCGGCGGCACCGGTGCCGGGGACCTGGCCCTGCTCGGCCAATTCGACGGTCAGGGGCAGTTCGTCTGCCAACTGCGCAATATGGCCTGCGACCAGTTCCCGCTCGTGTCGCAGCACCGCGACCAGGTGATCCGCCCCCGTGCCCGCCGCGGCGGCCAGCGCATGGTGGACCAGCGTGCGACCGCCGATCCGATGCAACACCTTGGGTGTGGCTGACTTCATGCGGGTTCCAGCTCCCGCGGCCAATACGATGACGGCTGCAGGCCGATGTTCGGTCATGCGCATTCCCTTCCGACCGATTGCACAACGCTCCGCCACCAGGATTCGAACCTGGACTGCACGGCTCCAAAGGCCGGCGTGCTGCCGTTACACCATGGCGGATTGTCCACTGTCACACCACCTGAACCACAGCCCATGCACACCGGCATGTGCAGCCGCTCACCCAGGCGGAGCTAAGCATACGGTTGATTATCTTTCCACTAAAATATGCCGTATGGCAATTCTGCAAAGCGTCCTCCTATTCCTCCACCTGCTCGGCATGGCCATCATCGTCGGCTCGTATTTCGCCAACATCAAGAACCCCAAGGTCATCCCCGGAATGCTGCACGGATCCTACCTGCAGCTGCTCACCGGCATCATCATGTTCGGCCTGCTGGAGGCACAGCACAGCGCGACCATGGGCATGCGCGGGGTGCTGGGCGTCAAGCTGGTGCTGGGCATTCTGGTCGCGGTCTTCGCCTTCCTGGGCAATAAGCGGCAGAAGGCCTATACGGGAGCCGCCGACGCCAAGCCGCAGCCCTCGGCCACCTTCGCCCATCTGTCCTTCGGCGCAGCCCTGCTCGCCGTGATCGCGGCTCTGGTCCTGCCCTACGCCTGACCGATTCTCCCCGACTCCCTCCTAGCGATAGGCGGCCCGCACCATGGTGTGTCAGGGCCGCCTGTTAGTTTGCAGATGTGATGAGTTCTCCTTTCGATTTCCTCAACACCGCCCCGACCGCCGGCCGCAGGGCTCCCGCGCCCTCGGCGGCCGCGTCCGCACAGGCCGGCGGTGATCAACGAGCCGATACCGGCCGACGGTCCGACGACGACACGGCCGCACACCTGCTCGAGGGCCTGAACCCCCAGCAGGCCCAGGCGGTCACACACACCGGCTCGGCGCTGCTCATCGTCGCAGGTGCCGGCTCCGGCAAGACCACCGTGCTGACCAGGCGGATCGCCTATGCCCTGGCCCGTGGCCGGGCCCACCCGGGACAGGTGCTGGCCATCACGTTCACGAACAAGGCGGCCAGGGAGATGCAGGAGCGCATCGCCTCCCTGGTGGGCCGGGCGGCCGGAGCCATGTGGATATCGACCTTCCACTCCGCCTGCGTGCGGATCCTGCGCCGCGAGGCCGCGACCCTGGGACGCAAGTCCAATTTCACGATCTACGATTCCGCAGACTCCCTGCGCCTGATCACCCAGGTGGTCAAGGAGGCCGACCTCGACTCCAAGAAGTTCACCCCCAAGTCCCTCCAGCACCGGATCTCCAACCGGAAGAACGATCTGGTCGACGTCGATGACTTCGCCGCCACTATGAAGTCCGATTCCCCCGCCGACCGGGTGCTGCTGGACGTCTACCGCCGCTACACCGATCGGCTGCGCCTGGCCAACGCCTACGACTTCGACGACCTCATCATGGAGACCGTGGGCCTGCTGGAGGCATTCCCCGCCGTTGCCGCGAACTACCACGCCAGGTTCCGACATATCCTGGTCGACGAATATCAGGACACCAATCCGGCCCAGTACCGGCTGATCCGCGCACTGGCGGGGGCCGATGCGCAGGTGGACACCGCAGAACTGACGGTGGTCGGCGATGCCGACCAGTCCATCTACGCCTTCCGCGGCGCGACGGTGCGCAATATCGTGGAGTTCGAAAAGGACTTCCCCGACGCCACGACCATTCTGCTGGAGCAGAACTACCGGTCCACCCAGAACATCCTGAGTGCTGCCAACGCGGTCATCAGCAACAACGAGGGCCGCCGCGTCAAACGGCTGTGGACCGACCGGGGCGATGGCGAGCTCATCACCGGATGGGTCGCGCAGACGGAGGCCGACGAGGCGCAGTTCGTCGTCGATCGAATCGACCGGCTGCGCGACGAGGACGCCGGCTACACCTACGGCGACTTCGCGATCTTCTACCGCACGAATGCGCAGTCCCGCGCGCTCGAGGACGCGCTGATCCGTGCCGGCCTGCCCTACAAGGTCGTCGGCGGCACCAAATTCTACGAGCGCAAGGAGATCAAGGACGCCCTGGCATACGCCCGGGTGCTGGTCAATCCGGCAGACGATGTCAACCTGCGCAGGATCATCAACGTGCCCAAGCGGTCGATCGGCGATCGCACGGTGGCCTTCGTCGCGGCCTTCGCAGCCCGCGAGCGCATCAGCTTCTTCGACGCCCTGGAGCGCACGGACGAGATCCCCGGGCTGACCTCCCGCTCGCTCAAGCCGCTCGCGGCCTTCCGGACACTGCTGGCCGAACTGCGCACCACCACGGATGGGGCCGCACCCTCGCGGGTGATCGAGGCGGTGTTGGAGCAGACCGGGTACCTCGATGAGTTGCGCTCCAGCCGGGATCCGCAGGACGAGGCCAGGGTGGACAACCTGGCCGAACTCGTCGCGGTGGCCGAGGACTTCCACACGCGCCAGCCCGACGCCGGCTTGGAGGAGTTCCTGGAATCGGTTTCGCTCTCCGCCGACGCCGACCAGATCCCCGACCAGGATCAGGGCGAGGTCACCCTGATGACCCTGCACACCGCCAAGGGCCTCGAGTTCCCCGTGGTGTTCCTCACCGGGATGGAGGACGGGACCTTTCCGCACCAGCGTTCCATGGGTTCGAAACAGGAGATGGACGAGGAACGCCGGCTTGCCTATGTCGGTCTGACCCGCGCCAAACGCAGATTGTTCATTTCCCGGGCCGAGACCCGCTCCATGTGGGGACAGCCGCAGTATAATCCGCCCAGTCGCTTCCTCGTCGAGATCCCGCAGGATCTGATCGAATGGGAGTCCACTGGGTCCGGTGGTTCGGCCGGTTTCGGCTCCCCGGCGTTCGGTTCCGGCTCCGCGTCCCGGGCGAGTGGGTCGAAGGGCCTCGGCGGGTTCCCGAACCGGATCAGGCCCGGCCGTGAGGCGATCTCCGTGGTCCCCGGCGACAAACTGTCCCACGAGTCCTTCGGACTGGGCACCGTCGTCGAGGTCAAGGGCAGCGGTGATAAAACAGTCGCCCAGGTGGACTTCGGCTCGGCCGGTGTCAAGCGACTGCTGCTGCGCTATGCCCCGGTTGACAAGCTCTAAGGCGGAAAACCAGGCCAACGCCAACGGGCCCCTGTCCGGATCCAGTGGATCCGGACAGGGGCCCGTTCGGCAGTGGCGACTAGCTCACTGACCGCCCAGCTTGCCCTTGATGGTATCTGCTGCGCCGTCGATCTGCTCGTCGAACTTACCGCCGGTCTTGTCCTTGGCGAATTCCGCCGCGGAGTCGGTCGCGCCTGAGACCTTGTCCTTGACCTGGTCGTTGTCCAGCGCGTCCTTGGCCTTGTTGGCGAAGTCTTCGATTCCCATATGGTCCTCCTCGAGTCGGATCGGATGGTTCCACGGCCCGGCATCGGAACGCCGATGCCGAACACGTACTCCCAGCCTAACCCCCCGGCACGACGGCGGCCAAGACGATCAGTCCGAAACCCGCCAAAAACCCCACCGTCGCATCATATGCCGGGGTGCGGTTCGACCAGGCGTGTTGGAACCCGGTGGGGCTTAGTCGCATGATCGCGATCGTGATCGGGCACAGTGCCAGAACGAAGGCGGCCAGCCTGAACTGTACGAACATCAGGGCGCACGAAACGACGATCCACACCAGGCACAGGCCCAGGAACCAGTCGCGCATCGTCGGGTTGGAGAACCTGCGCTTCCAGTAGATCCAGCGTTTCGAAATGGGACCACGCCCCTTTCCACGCCCCCGCTTGGGTGGCGTGGAAAGGGGCCGAGGGCCCGGCTCAGTGGAAGAAATGGCGCGTTCCCGTGAAGTACATCGTGATGCCGGCGGCGGCGGCCGCTGCAATCACCTCGTCGTCGCGGATCGAACCGCCGGGGGCCACAACGGCCTTGACGCCGCCGTCGATGAGCACCTGCAGGCCATCGGCGAAGGGGAAGAAGGCATCGGAGGCGGCGACGGAGCCCTTGGCCCGTTCGGCCCCTGCCCGGTCCACCGCGAGGTGCGCCGAATCGACCCGGTTGACCTGGCCCATGCCCACGCCCACCGAGGCTCCGCCGGAGGCCAGCAGGATCGCGTTGGACTTCACGGCCCGGCAGGCGCGCCAGGCGAATTCCAGGTCGGCCAGAGTCGCTGCGTCCGCGGCCTCCCCTGACACCAGCTGCCAGCCGGAGACCTGGTCGCCGGCGGCCTGGAAGTTATCGCGGTCCTGGACGAGCACACCCCCGGAGATCTGGCGGAACTCGCGCTTGATCGGCTGGTAGTCGCCCAGTTCCAGGATGCGCAGGTTCTTCTTCTTCGTCTGCAGCAGTTCGAGGGCATCCGGGGCGAATGACGGAGCGGCGATGACCTCGGTGAAGATCGGGCGCACCGATTCCGCGAAGGCCATGTCGACCTCGACATTGGTGGCGATGACACCGCCGTATGCCGACAGCGAATCGCAGGCGTGGGCGAGCTTGTGCGCTGCGACGCCGGAGTCGGCCACCGCGATGCCACAGGGATTGGCGTGCTTGATGATGGCCACGGCCGGTCGGTCGAAGTCGTAGGCGGCGCGGACGGCTGCGTCGGTGTCCTGGTAGTTGTTGTAGGACATCTCCTTGCCGCCGTGCTGGGTGGCCGTGGCCAGGCCATGCGTGCCGTCGGTGTAGACGGCGGCGTTCTGGTGCGAGTTCTCGCCATAGCGCAAATCGTGCAGTTTGACACCCGTGGTGCCGAAGAACTGCGGCAGGTCCGCGGGTTCGTCCAGCTGCGCGGCGAACCAGTTGGCGACTGCGACGTCGTAGGCCGCGGTGTGCTCGAAGGCCGCCTTCGCCAACTGCTTGCGAGTGGCGAGGTCGAAGCCCCCGGAGGCGGCCGCCGCGACGACCTCCTGATAGCGGGCGGGGTCGACGACCACTGCCACGGAGGGATGGTTCTTGGCAGCTGCCCTGACCATCGAGGGACCGCCGATGTCGATCTGCTCGACGCACTCGTCATACCCGGCGCCGGAGGCCACCGTCTGCTGGAACGGATACAGGTTGACGACGACCAGTTCGAAGGCCTCGACGCCCAGTTCCTCCAGCTGTGCCAGGTGTTCCGGCTTGCGGGTATCGGCCAGGATCCCGGCGTGGACGCGGGGGTGGAGGGTCTTGACGCGCCCCTCGAGGCATTCCGGGAACCCGGTCAGGTCCTCGACCTTGACCACTGGCACACCGGCGGCGGCGATTTTCGCCGCGGTCGAGCCGGTGGACACGATTTCGACGCCGGCGGAGGCCAGGCCACGGGCCAGGTCCTCCAATCCGGTCTTGTCATAGACGCTGATGAGTGCACGACGGATAGGGCGGACGCCTTCCACGTTGTCTCCTTGGGCTAGCTGTTGCGGTTTACGCCGGGGGCGCATAACCGGTCACGATCCGACCGGTCAGACTGAGGGAGGACCGGCCGAGGAATTCCAGCAGGTTCACGAGTTCCCGCTGTTCCACCGCCTTGATCCGTTCGTGCAGACTCGCCTCTGTGTCCTCCGGTGCGATGGCGACCGGGAACTGGGCGATGATGGGACCCGTGTCGACGCCCTCGTCGACTAAGTGGATGGTCGAACCGGTGACCTTAGCCCCATAGGCCAGGGCGTCGCGGACGCCGTGGGCACCCGGGAATGACGGAAGCAGAGCCGGATGGGTGTTGATGATCCGCTGCGGGAAGGCCGTGACGAACTCATCGCCGAGGATGCGCATGAAACCGGCGCTGACCACCCAGTCGGGTTCGAATCCCGCGACCAGATCACGCAGTCCACGGTTCCAGGCGGCCCGATCGGCGAAGTCGCGCGGCAGACAGGTGAATGTCGTGGCGCCCGCGGCCGCGGCTTTGTCCAACACCGGCGCATCGGCGCGGTCGGAGCCGACCGCCACGATTTCCACCCCGGTGCCGTCGGAGGGCGCCGGGCGCGCATCCTGGGGCCGTGGCGGGAATGCGCGCAGCACCGCCTGGGTCAACGAACCTGTTCCGGAAGCCAAGAGCACACAACGCACGCTCATATTCTATGCCAAACTGATCCGGTGAGTTCTTTTGATCCGAATGGCACCGGCCCCGGCAACCCGACACCGACCGAACCCGATGAGAAGACAAAGGAGCTGATCGCCAGGGCCGGCCGCGAGGGCATGGTCATGATGGTGCTGTTCGCCGCCGCGCTGTTGACCAGCCTCTACACCCTGCCCTGGCGCCTGACCGCGGGGCTGTTCGCCGCCGCCGGGATCATCTGGGCCATCCGCTATGCCATCGCCTCGACCCGTGCCAAGCGCGGGGGAACCTGGCTGCCGACTGTGATCATTGCAATATTGGGCTGCGGCTGGTGCCTATTGGGCACGATCAGCAATGTTGCGTTCTACCCGATGCAGCAGGAGCTCCAGGACTGCAGGGAGTCCGCGCTGACCGAACAGGCCGCGCTGGGCTGCCAGACGACCTACGACGATAAGCTCGAGAACCTGATGAAGTCCCTGACGGGCCAGACCGGGTGGCTCCTGCGCGACTGAACCGATGGGTCCGAACCGACGGGCCGGCATCATTCGGTTCCAATCATGCAGTTCCGTACGGCTTTTCTCGTTCAGTCCTCTACAGCTTTTGTGGACAGCACCTGCGCCACCCTGCCCAGGCAGACGCCGGCCATTGCGAAGACCGTCACGAAGGCGGGGAAGCGCACCAGATCCACCCCGAATCGAGCCAGGCCGCCGGGCCCCACTCCGCCGCAGGAGAAGACGGCGACAAGGACCAGGGATACGTATACCAGCACGGCGGTCGTGCCCACCACAGGCCAATCGACCCGGTCCCGCCAGGCCCGCCGGCCCAGCACCGCGAACATCCCCGCCAACACGACCACGGCCGCCAGGACGGGCACCCAGCCGGCCGGCTGGCCCGGCATGAGTGCCAGCGCGGGGATACCCGGACGCATTCCGACATCGCTGGCATAGGCGGAACCGGTCGCCGAACCCGACAGGTCGACCCCGGCACCCGTAATCCAGGCCAGGGCGAAGGCCATGAGGGTCGGAGCGTACAACAGCTGGAGGATCCCCAGACCCACCGCGGCCATCGCCGGAGCCGAGTACTGTTCGACAACGTCCCAGGCGGAATTCCAGCGCAGCGCGATGCCCAGGACGATCAGCACCAGTGCGGCACCACCCAGCGCCACCACCACCCGCCGCAACAACTCCCACGCCCTGCCGAGTACCTCGGTGAAACCCGCGCCGAGCCCGTCGACGGCGCGGACCCACCCTGCCGGGGGGCTCGGCCGCAGGCCGACCAGCGCCGCGCTGCACACGACGATCCCGGCCCGCGCCCAGCCCACCGGACCGGGCTCGAGCAGAGGTGCCCACAACCCGGTGCACAGTGCGCCGAGCACCAGCGGAAGCACGAACCCCGCTGCACATGTCCACTGGGGGCCGACGCCAGGTACAGCCTCGACCGCCCTGTTACGGCGCAACTTCGCCGCACCAGCGCAGATCAACGCCCACAACCCCAGCACGGGCAGAGTCGGCGGCAGTGCCACGAGGAGGCCCCCGGCCCCCGCGGGCATACCGAGGAAGACCCCCAGCACGGTACCGGTCCAGCTGAACACCGATCCCGCCGGCAGCTGCTGGGTGATGGTCATCGCCCAGGCGCCGGCGGCGAGGGCGAATCCCACCACCACTGCGGGCAGCAGCACCCAAAGACTGCCGGCCATCCCATCGAGCAGGTCCCTGGCCATGGTGTCGCGTTCTTTACTCACGTACGCCATCTTGCCCGAGTCACCCAGGCGGAGGGGAGTGACGACACACCCAATAAACAAGTGACTCTGATAGTTTGGGATACCGTTCGAGCCGCTCACCAGGCGGACACGAGGAGACCCGAAGGACAGCAATGAGCGATCAGGAAAAGCCGGCGTCGAACCCGGAGAAGAAGGCTACAGACGCCCCGTCTTCGTCACCCAATACGGGGTCGGCTACGACCCCGATGCCCGCGGTCCCCCAGCACAAACCGGTCACACCGCCCAAGGCTCCCCAGCCACCGGCTCAGCCCCCCAAGGTCAAACCCGCCCAGGCCAACCGGCCGGTTCCCCCGCAACCGGATCGTGCACCGCAGCAGGGCTCCCAGAACCAGGGTGCGACCACGGAGCCACAGGCCACACAGCGAATCACCCCGCTGCCCCCGTCCCCGGGCGGTCCGCAACCGGCCCCGGCGGCAGCGAATCGTCAGGGCCCTGTCCAGCCACACGGCCCGGTCCCTCCGCACGGTCCGGTTACGGGTCCCGGCGGCCGGGCAGGTCAGGGTTCGCCCACGGGCCCGAATGCCCCCGCTGGGCCCGGTGGCCCGGGGGCTAGGGGCGGTCAGGACGGCCCGACCGGCCCGGGTGGTCCGGGTGGTCCGACCGGACCCGCGGCCTTCGGCGCGGCGGGCGGCCCCGATGCGCAGCCGCAGCGGAAGGGGCGCTCGGCGGCGTTCTGGCCGCTCATCATCTCGGCGATCGTCGTGGTGGTGCTGCTGGCCGGTCTGGGTGTGACAGCCGCCGTGCTGAGTTCGGTGAACAAGAAGAACCACGGTCCCGACAAGGTCGTCGCCGAGTACTTCCAGGCCCTGTCCTCCGGGGACATCGGCCGGGTGAGGGAACTGGCGCCGTTCAGTCTGCCGGAGAATATCAGCGACGCGCTCCTGACCAACGACGCCTATCTGAAGAACTCGGCGTCAAAGATCAGCGATGTACAGGTCGGGCAGGCCCAGGTCGATGGAGACAACGCCCGTATCGAGGCCACTTACAAGCTCGGCGACGAGGACCGGAAGATGACGCTGCAGGCCACCAAGGCCGGCAAGGAGAAGTTCGTCTTCGACAAGTGGCGGCTCAAGGCCCCACAGCTGTCCGTGATCCAGACGGCCCTGCCCGATGTCAAGGGCATGACGCTCAACGGCCAGGCCTTCCAACCCGAGGACGGCTACGCCAACTACGTCGTGTTCCCCGGCAGCTATGAGCTCAAGGTGCCCGGCGGCAAGTACTACGACGGCGTCACCCAGACCTCGGTCGCGGGTTTCGGCACGGATGAGGCTTCGCCCAAGCCGTTGAAGGCCACGCTCAAGGCGAACAACACATATACCAAGGACGTCCGCAAGGCCGTGTCCGACAAGCTCACGTCCTGCTACTCGAAGCACAAGTGGGCGCCCTCCGGGTGCCCCTTCTTCATCGATCCGAAGACCAAGTCATCCGGCAAGACCCTGGGCAAGGACGCCAAGGAGAAGGACGCCCGCTGGTCGGGCCCGAAGAACCCAGCGGTGAAGGCGACCATGTCACCGAATCTGACCTCGGGCACCTTCATGACCGATTCGTCCCAGTCCTTCAAGTTCAAGGCCAAGAGCACGAAGACGAAGGGCGCGACCTGGCGCGCCTCGGCGGACCGCCGCCTGGTCGGGACCGTCAAGGTCGCCTCCGACAAGGTGACGATCGAATTCTCACAGGCCAATAAGTGAACCGGGCCGAATAAGCCCGAATAAGCACAGTAATGCGCCCGGGACCCGCACTATCGCGGGCACCCGGGCGCACCGTCGTCTCAATCAGCCGATCACGGGGACGGGAACCGGCACCGCGGCCGCCGCTTCGTACCAGGCGGCGGCCGCGAGCACCCGGGCGTCGGCGAACCGGGCCCCGGCGATTTGCAGACCGATCGTCCGCCCATCCCCGGTATATCCTGCATTGACCGTGGCAGCGGGCTGCTCCCCCATGTTGTAGGGCAGGGTGTAGCCGATGTGGACCATCGGCCGATCCGCGTCGTCTCCCCAGGGCATCGGCCAGTCGGCGGGGAAGGCCGCCATCGGGGCGACCGGGGAGAGCACCAAATCGAATGAGTGCGTCACCGCGTTGGCCCGCTCCCGCATCTCCTGAATCGCATGATAGGCGGCGAACACATCCTGTCCCGTCGCATCCGCCCCGCCCAGGCACCACTGGCGGATATAGGGCAGAATCCGGCTCCGCTCATGCACCGGCAGGGCCTTGAGATCGCCCCAGGACCTGGCGCGCAGGAACACATCTGTGTGGCCCAACAGCTCCCCGTCCATGAACGGTTCGATGCGTGTGACAGTGGCTCCGGCCGCGGCGAAGAGATCCGCCGCGGCATCCACCGCGGCGGCGACCTCGGGGTCGGTCGGCAGGCCGCACCCGGCGTCCGTGTGCACGGCCACCCGCAGCTCGGCAGGATCGAAGGGCTCGGTATAGGCTCCGGCGTATGGCGGGAGTTCGGAATAGTCCCTGCCGTCGGCGCGGCCGATGACGTCCATGGCTGCGACGACATCGGCCACGCGCCTGGCCAGCGGACCGGCGCAGCGGCCCAGGTACGGTGCGGCCAGCGGCACTCGGCCGAAGCTGGGCTTGAGCGTGGCCAGGCCCAACCAGGTGCCGGGCAGGCGGATCGAGCCGCCGATGTCGGTGCCGATGTGAATGGGCCCGTACCCCGCCGCGGCCGCGGCGCCGGCTCCGGCCGAGGACCCACCGGTGGTCAGCTCGGGGTTCAGCGGCGAGCGCGTGATCCCGTGCCGGCTGGACACCCCGGAGGAGAGCATCCCCCAGTCGGGCATGACCGTCGACCCCACGATCAACGCCCCGGCTTCCGCCAGCCGAGCGGTGATCGGCGCGTCCTCCTCGGGCACCGGCGGGGTGCCGGCGGCGTGGCCGGCCGGCATCGGGATGCCGGAGCGTGCGATGTTCTCCTTGACCGTCACCGGGACCCCGTCCAGCGGGCCCAACGGCGCACCGGCCCGCCATCTGGCCGCTGCCGCGGCCGCCTGTTCCAGTGCCGTGTCCAGGGTGGGCACCCACAGGGCGTTGAGTGTGGGTTCGCAGGCCTCGATCCGGCCCGCCACCGATTCCACCGCATCCACCGGAGTGAAATCGCCGGATGCGAAACCGGCGCGCAGTGCTTCCGCGCTGTAGTCCGCCAACTCGGTCATGCCTTCTCCTCTCAGATACCCCGGGCGGCTTCCAATGCCCGGGCAAGATTGGGTGTCGCCTCGATCAGTCCTGCCGTGTACGCATCCCGCGGGTGCGTATAGACCCGCTCGATGGGCCCCGCCTCCACGACCCGGCCCGCGCGCATCACCGCCACATCGGTGCACAGATGCCGTACGACTCCAAGATCGTGGGAGACGAAGACCAGGGTCAGCCCGTATTCGTCCACCAGGTCCATCAGCAGATTGAGGACCTGGGCGCGGACCGAGACGTCGAGGGCCGACACCGGTTCATCTGCGACCAGCACCCTGGGTTTGCCCGCCAGGGCCCGGGCGATCGAGATCCGCTGCCGTTGCCCTCCGGAGAATTGGTGGGGGTAGCGCTGCAGGGCATCTGCATCCAAACCCACATCGGCGAGCACACTGGTCACGCGGGAGCGCCTGGCCGCAGCGTCGAGCGAGGTGGCGATGAGGGGTTCGGCGATGATGTCTGCGACCGTCATCCTGGGGTCCAGCGATGCGAAAGGGTCTTGGAATACCAGCTGCAGGTCCTGCCGCAGCCGGTACAGGCCGCGCGGGCCCGGATCCGTCACCTCGATGTCGGCCACCCGGACCCGGCCCGAGTCGGCTGTCTCCAAGCCGGTGAGGATCTTGAGCAGGGTCGATTTGCCCGAACCCGATTCGCCCACGATGCCGAAGCGGCCGCCACGTTTCACGTTGAACGACACTCCGGTCAGGGCGTGGACCCGATCTGCCCGGCCGAAGGGGAAACGCCGGGTCCGAGCATAGGTCTTGTGCAGATCGGCCACGCTGATCAACGATTCCCCCTCGTCCGCCCGATCGAAATCGACCGGCACCGGTTCGACGGCGTGTGCGGCCGGGGCCGTGGGTTCGGGCCGTGGCCGCTGCGCCGTCTGCCGCGCAGCCGACTGTCCGAGTCGGGGCAGCGGGGCCCCCTGGTACTCCCCCGATGTCGCGATGGTGAACAACCGACCGGAGGAGTCGGTGGACTCCAGATCACTGGCGGCAAGCAGCCCGCGCGTGTACGGATGGACGGGAGAGGTGAAGATCTGTTCGACGCTGCCCGATTCCACGACCACGCCACGGTTCATCACCAGGACCCGCTGGCACAGGCCGGCGACCACCGCCAGATCGTGGGTGATGAAGAGCAGGCCGGCACTGTGACTGGCGACCTGGGCGGAGATCAGGTCGAGCACGCTGCGCTGCACCGTGACGTCCAGGGCCGTGGTCGGTTCATCGCAGATCAGCAGGGCCGGATCATTGGCCAGGGCGATCGCCAGCACGACGCGCTGCCGCTGGCCGCCGGAGAGCTGGTGCGGGTAGGCGCGCGCCGCCGCGGCGGGGTCGGGCAGGTCGACGCTGGCCAGCAGCTCGACCGCACGTGCGGCCGCGGCTGCCCGGGTGGGGGCTCCGCCGTGGAGCACGATGACCTCGGCGACCTGCGCGCCGACGCGTTGCAGGGGGTTCAGCGCGCTCAGCGGGTCCTGGAACACCATCGACATGGCCTTGCCTCGCAACCGGGAGAGCTGCCGGTCCGTCATTTCCAGGAGGTTGCCCCGTGCCCCGGCCAGACGAACGTCCCCACAGGCATTCGCATCATCGGGCAGCAGACCCATCACTGCCGATGCCGTCAAGGACTTCCCCGAACCCGATTCGCCGATCAGCCCGACCCGTTCGCCGGCGGCGATCCTGAGGTCTAGCGGTTCGACCAGCGTCCGTCCCCCGATCTCGATGCTCAGACCGGTGATCTGCAAGGCGGGGGCACTGTCGCCGGTCTGCGGCACGGGCGGCCGCTGGGCACTGCGGGTGGACATCACGAGCGTCCTTTCAGCCTGGGATCGAAGCGGTCGCGTAGACCATCCCCCAGAAGGTTGAAGCCCAGCACGGCCAGGGCGATGAACAGTCCCGGCCACAGTGCCAGATGGGGCGCGGTGGAGAGGAACTGCTGGGACTCCTGCAGCATCCGGCCCCAGGAGGGGGTGGGCGGCTGGGTGCCCAGGCCAAGGAACGACAGACCGGCCTCGGCCAGTACGGCCAGGGCGAAGGCCACGGAGGCCTCGACAATGACGAGGCCGACGATATTGGGCAGCACATGGTGCCAGGCGATGGCCAGCGGGCGCCGATTGCCGGCCTGCGCGGCCATAATGTACTCGCGGCTGAGCACCTGCAGCGCAGAGGAACGCGCGACCCGCGCGAAACCCGGAATCGAGGCGATCCCCAGCGCCACCACCGCCGGTCCGATCCCGGTACCGACGGCCGCGGCGAAGATCATCGCCAACAGCAGTGCGGGGAATGCCAGCAACAGGTCATTGCCGCGCATGATCAGGCCCGACAGCCAGGACCATCGGGTCTGGGCTGCGAGCATGCCCAGCGGCACACCGATGACGAAGGCGATCGCCACCGCCACCAAACCCACCAGCAGGGTGATCCGGGCGCCGGCCATAATGGCGGAGAACGTGTCACGGCCGAACTGGTCGGTGCCGAACCAGTGCGCCGCCGAGGCGCCCTGCAGCCTGGCGGCGGGATCCGCCTGGGTGGGATCGTAGGGCATCCAGATGAAGGACACCAGGGCCAGCACGACGACGAGTGCCACGAGCACCGCACCGATCGTCAGCTGCGCGTTCTTGCGACGTGAGGGACGAACGGGGGCAGTCGTCGCGCGAGTGCCGGATTGCATCGGTTCTGTCATGCCGCCCTCCGAATCCGTGGATCGATGATCGTGTACAGAACGTCGACCAGCAGATTGATCACCAACACCATGAACACCAGGACCAACACGATACCCTGCACCGTCACCAGATCGCGGTTGCCCACCGCGCGCACCAGCTCACTGCCCATGCCGGGGAGCACGAAGACCTGTTCGACGACCACTGCGCCGACCAGCAGGGCCGACAGCTGCAGGCCGGTGACCGTGAGTACCGGCACCGCCGCGTTGCGCAGGCCGTGACGGACCACGGCAGCGCCCCTGGTCAGGCCCTTGGCCCTGGCCGTGCGCAGGAAGTCCTCGCCCAGGACGTCGAGCACCGCCGAGCGCACATAGCGCGAGAGGATCGCCGCCTGGACCAGGGACAGGGCCAGCACCGGCAGGATGAGCGAACGGAGGAAGCCGGCCGGATCGACCGCGGGCACGACCCAGCCCGAGGACGGCAACCAGCCCAGATTCACGGAGAACACCAGCACGAGCAGGATCGCGGCCAGGAAACTGGGGATCGCGACCCCCACCTGGCCCAGTGCGGAGATCACCGCACCCAGCGGGCGCCGGTGGCTGACCGCGGCCAGGGTGCCGACCGGCACGGCGATGAGCAGGGACACCACGACCGCTGCGACCACCAGGATCAGGGTGACCTGGACGCTGCCGGAGATCACAGGGCCGACCGGGGCCTGCGTGACGTACGAGGTACCGAAATCACCGTGCAGAATACCGCCGACCCAGTGCAGATACTGCACGGGCAGGGGCCGGTCGAGTCCGTATTCGGCCTCGAGCGCGGCCACCGCCTCGGGCGTGGCGTTCACGCCCAGCGCCACCTGTGCCGCGGAACCCGGCAAGAGGTTGAGCAGGGCGAAGACGACGACCGAGGCGATGACCAGCGTAATGGCGAACTGCAGCAGTCTGACGCTGAGGAACCGCAGCATGGACGCCTCAGGCCGCGGCCAGGTCGACCAGCCGGAACGCGTCGGTGATCTGGTTCTTCGGCAGTCCGGTCACGCCCTTGTTCGCGACGATGAGATTGGGCAGCAGGAACAGGAAGTCGGCTGCTGCGTCATCGGTGATCGTCCTGGCCACCTTCTTCATCCCGTCGATGTATTCCTGTTCGGTTCCGGCATCGGCCTTGGCGGCGTCCGCTTCGATGCGCTTGTAGTCGTATCCCGTGTAGTAGCCCTTGCCGAAGACCGTGAGGATGTCACGGGCCTCGACATGGCTGACCACCGACATGTCATAGGAGTGGTCCGTCAGGGTCTTCTGAATCCACACGCCGGGGAACTCCTGGATCTGCACCTTGGCGTTCAGTCCGACCGCCTTGAGCTGGGAGACCACGATATTGCTGATCGCCGTGGCATACGGCAGATTGGGCACCGTGAAGGTCAGGCTCTTGCCGGAGATCCCGGCTTCGTCGACGAGCTTCTTGGCCTTGTCCACGTCATAGGGGTAGACGTTGTTGAGGTCCTCGTAGTACGGATCGGTCGGCGGTACCATGCTGCCGATCAGGGTGCCGTGGCCGCCCCAGGCCGTGTCCATGACGGCCTTCCGGTCGATCGCGTACATCACGGCCTGGCGCGCTTTCTTGTCCTTGAAGATGCCGGCGGCGTTGTTCATCGACAGGACGACCTCGCCGTTCGTCGTGCCCTCGATGACCTCGAATTTGTCCGACTGCTGCTGGAAGTCCGAGAGCAGATCGGGGGCCTGCAGGTTACTCAACACATCGACCTGACCGGACTTCAGCGCGTTCGCGGCCGACACCCCGTCCTTGAAGTACTTGAAGGTGACCTGCTTGAGCTTGGGCTTATCGGCCCAGTAGTCGTCGCGGGCGGCGAACACGATGTCCTGGCCACGGGTGAATTTCTCGATCGCGAACGGACCGGTGCCGTTGGCCTTGTTCGCCAGATCGTCGTGGTCCTTCGAGTCGAAGACCGTCCCGACCAGGGAGGCCAGGTTGTACAGCCACGAGTTCGAGCGCTGTTTGAGCTTGATGGTGACCTTGGCGTCGCCATCGGCCGTGACGGAGTCGATGATCGCCATCTTCTGGCTCAGCGGGTTCTTCCAACCCTTGCCGGTGCGCACGCGGTCATAGGAGTACTTCACGTCCTCGGCGGTGAAATCGGCGCCCGAGGCGAACTTCACCCCGGTCTGCAGGTCGAAGGTGTAGGTCTTGCCGTCTTCGGAGACCTTCCAGGCCTTGGCCAGGGACGGCTGGATCTTGCCGTCCTGGTCCACCCGCACCAGCGACTGGTAGACGTTCTCCAGCAGGGCCTGCGGAATGGCCGCGCCGCCGGTCGTGGTGTAGTCCAGGTTCGCCGGTTCCGCCGTCTGCGCGACGATCAGCGAATCCTTCGCCTGGCCACCGGCGGCCTGCGTTCCGCCTCCTGCGTTGCAGGCGGAAAGGGGAAGTGCCAGCACAACGGCCAGGGCCGCGCCGAGGCTCCGAAGTTTCATGATGCTCCTTTAGATGGGCGGCGCCTGGGGTTGAACACCGTCACCCAAAGTGTAATAGGGCTCACCCCACGGCGCACGCCCGTCCATCCCTAGGCCAGATGGGCGGCCAGGGCGCGGAACGCCGCCCCACGGTGGGACACCTCGTTCTTCTCCTCCGGACTGAGCTCTGCGGCCGTCCGCTGCCCCTGACCGACCAGGAAGATCGGATCGTAGCCGAACCCTCCTGCGCCGTGGGCCTCATGCGCCAGCCGACCGGGCATCAGCCCCTGCTCGACGATCTCGGAGCCGTCGGCTCCCACAAACGCGGCCGCGCACACGAAGCTCGCACCGCGGTGCTCATCGGGGATGTCCGCCATCTGGGCCAGCAGCAGCTCGAGGTTCTCCCGGTCCGCCCCGTGGGTGCCCGACCAGCGGGCCGACAGGATGCCGGGCGCCCCGCCCATCACGTCGACGGCGATTCCCGAGTCATCGGCGATGGCGTCCAGCCCGGTGGCCGCCTGGGCAGCACGCGCCTTGAGCAGCGCGTTCTGGGCGAAGGTCACCCCCGTCTCGACCGGATCGGGCAGGCCCAGGGAGCCGGCGGTGACGACGTCCACATCGCCCAACAGCGGGGTGAGGATCTCGCCGAGCTCCCTGGCCTTGTGCTCATTGTGCGTGGCCAGCACGATCCGCCGGCTCATGCCAGGGGCTCCGCCCCGGCGAGCGCCGCGCGCTGGATGCGCGCCAATTCGGTACAGCCGCCGGTGGCCAGGTCGAGCAGGTTGCCCAGCTCGGCCCGGTCGAAGGGAGCGCCCTCGGCAGTGCCCTGCACCTCGACGAAGGCGCCCGAACCTGTCATCACCACGTTCATATCGGTCTGCGCGCGGGAATCCTCCTCATAGGGCAGGTCCAGCATCGGGGTGCCGTCGATGATGCCCACGCTGATCGCGGACACGGAATCCTTCAGCGGCTGGGCGGACTTCTTGATCCACCCGCGTTCCTTGCCCAGTGCCAGGGCATCGGCCAGGGCCACATAGGCGCCGGTGATGGATGCCGTACGGGTGCCGCCATCGGCCTGCAAGACGTCGCAGTCCAACTGCAGGGTGTTCTCCCCCAGTGCGTCCATGTCGACGACTGCGCGCAGGGCCCGGCCGATCAGGCGTGAGATCTCGTGCGTCCGCCCACCGATCTTCCCCTTGACCGATTCGCGCGAGTTCCTGGTATTGGTGGCGCGCGGAAGCATCGCATACTCCGCCGTCACCCAGCCCTTGCCCTGACCCTTGAGCCAGCGGGGCACGCCCTCGGACAGGGATGCCGCGCACAGCACGCGGGTCCGGCCGAACTCGATGAGTGCGCTGCCCTCGGCGTGATCCAACCAGTTGCGGGTGATTGTCACCGGGCGCAGCTGATCGACCGCGCGTCCGTCTGAACGTGTCATGGAAATGAACTCCTCGTCTCTTCGTCTATCGTGATTCTCAGGCTTATGGGCTGCCGGTGCGGCCGCTCAGATGTCCCAGCGCCGCCCCGGCCGGGCCACCTCGAGCGGCCCGGAGAACTCGGCCGCGGCCTCGGCCGCTACGACCTCGGGATCGGTCCACGGCGGGATGTGTGTGAGCACCAGCTTGCCGACACCGGCCTCACGGGCCACGATGCCGGCCCGCCGACCGCTGAGGTGAATCCCGCGCACGGTGTCACGGCCCTCTTGGAAGGCGGCCTCGCACAGGAACAGATCGGCACCGCGGGCCGCCGCCACGATCCCCTCGCAATAGTCGGTGTCCCCCGAATAGGTCATCACCCGGCCGGCAGCATCGGTGAAGCGCATCGCATAGGCCTCGACGGGATGGTCGACAAGCGTCGCCTCGACTTCCAGGCCGCCCACGCGCAGGTGCGCCCCGTCGTGCAGGTCGTGGAACTCGAAGACCCTGTCGAGATTCGCGTCCTGGGCGTTCTCGGCCACGGGACTGGCGCCCGGATCGGTATGGTGAGCGGCCAGTAGCCTGTCCTCGGTGCCCGCCGGTCCGTACACGGGCAGGGCGCACAACGGCCGCCCGCCCTCGCAGAAGAAGCGGGGATCATAGCTGCGCGCCACGTACATCCCGGTCAGGTCGATGAAATGATCGGGGTGGAGATGGCTCAGCAGCACCGCCTCGATCGTGCTCAGATCGGTGTGCGTCTGCAGATCACCCAGCGCTCCCTGCCCCATGTCCACGACGATCGGCGCAGCGGAGGGGTCTGCGCGCAACACATAGCTGCTCGCGGGGTTGCCGGGCCCCGGGAACGATCCCGAGGTTCCAACGGCAGTCAGCTGCATGTTCACCCATTCCTCCTAGTCAAAGCCCTTGCGCCGTCAGTTGAGCCCGTCAAGGTCCATCAGCTCGTCTACGATGCGCTCCTGCATCCAGCTGAGGAAATCGTAGACCGATATGTGCATCTGGTCGGCCTCGCTCAGTTCCTCGAAGCCCGTATCCATGGCCTGTACGTCCGCCTCCGTCTGCAGCCCCAGGCGGGCCGCCAGCACCAGACGCACATCGCCGACCGCGATCATCCACGCCCGGGCGCCCTCCCGGTCCAAGTCGATGCGGCCCGAGCGGTCCAAGTCGAGCAGGGCCCTGCGCAGATTCGACAGCTTCGACTCCCGCAATTCGGGCTCCGTGTAGCGACGGAACTCCGCCGAGCGCTCGGGATCCTCGCGATCCAGACTCGGCAGCAGCCGGGCCAGGGCCGGATCCTCCGGCGGCGTCTGCGGCCCCATCGTGAACATCCGCTCGAACATCGCGCCGAGGCCCTCGGTGGCCTCCCCCGTTATGTCGGTGGTGTCGCCGATTTCCGCGTTCGCGGCGCCGGCCGGCGCGCCGCCAAGCAGTTCGATCGTGTCGGTGAACAGCCCGGTCAGGAGCCTGCGTTCGTTCGCTTCGAGGTCGATGACGACCGGATGGCGGTGTGAGCCGGAAATGCGCATCTCACTCCCCCCGGTCCGTAGCCCGGCGGCATTCCGCCCAGAGACCGAATTCGTGCATGGCCAGCGTGTCGCGCTCCATCTTCTCCCTGCTCCCCCTGGCGACCACGGCCCGGCCGCGTTCGTGAACCTGCAGCATCAGGGCCTCGGCCTTCGCCTTCGAATAGCCGAAATAGGAGCGGAACACATAGGATACATAGTTCATCAGGTTGACCGGATCGTTGAGCACGATGGTGAGCCACTCGTCCTCACCGGCCCTCTGCCGTGCGACTGTGGGTGCATCCTCTAAGACCGCGCTGCCGGCCCCCGCGCTGTTCGTCACCCGTTAAGCCTATGCGAAAGCCCACCCGGGACGTGCTCTGGGCATGCAATAGGATTCCTTTTATGAAGGATCTCATACGCCAGGCGGCCTCTTCGGCATTCCTGACCGACCACTACGAACTCACCATGTTGCAGGCCGCGCTGCGCTCGGAGACGGCTGGGCGGCCCAGCCTATTCGAGGCATTCGGACGCAGTCTGCCGGCCGGCCGTAGATACGGTGTTCTCGCCGGCACCGGGCGTTTCTTAGAACTGCTCGCCGACTTCCATTTCAGTGGCGAACAGTTGGACTTCCTGCGCCGCACCGCTGTGGTCGACGAGGCCACCATCGACTATCTTGCCGAGTTCGAGTTCTCCGGAACGATCCGCGGATATGCCGAAGGCGAGATCTACTTCCCGGGTTCACCGCTGGTCACCGTCGAGTCGACCTTCGCCGAGGCGGTCGTCTTGGAGACGCTGCTGCTGTCGACGTTGAATTACGATTCTGCTGTCGCTTCGGCGGCCTCGCGCATCACCTATGCGGCCGGTAATCGGCCGTGTGCGGATATGGGATCGCGCCGGACCCATGAGCAGGCGGCGGTGGCGGCGGCCAGGGCCGCTGTGATCGGCGGCTTCACCTCGACGTCGAATCTGCAGGCGGGACTGCGCTACGGGCTCAAGACGATCGGCACCTCGGCCCATTCGTTCACCCTGCTCCACGACGACGAGCGCGCGGCCTTCGCCGCCCAGATCGATGCCCTGGGAATCGACACCACGGTGCTCATCGACACCTATGACATCGAACAGGCGGTGCGCACCGCCGTCGAGGTCGCCGGCCCCGGCCTGGGTGGAGTGCGCATCGACTCCGGTGACCTGGCCATGCAGGCGGGCGAGGTCAGGGCCCTGCTCGATGAACTGGGGGCGGTGAACACCACGATCACCGTGACCAGCGACCTCGACGAGTACGCGATCGCCGGTCTGCGCGCCGCCCCCGTGGACTCCTACGGAGTCGGCACCAAGCTCGTCACCGGGTCGGGGGCTCCCACCGCAGCGCTCGTCTACAAGCTGGTCTCCCGCCGTGACGGGGAGTCCGGGGAATGGGTGTCGGTGGCGAAGCGTTCGGCGCACAAGGAATCCCACGGCGGTTTCAAACAGGCCGTGCGCAATTTCGACGGCACGATCGCAACCGAGGAGTCCATCGGCGTTCCCACCCTGCCGGATTCCGCAACGACCGGCCGACCGCTGACCGTGGACCTGGTCGTCGACGGCGTCATCGACGAGTCCTATACGGGTGTTGAGGGAGTGCGCCGCGCACGGGCACGACATGCCGCGTCCCTGGGTGAGCTGCCGCCTCGGGCACACAGCCTGCAGCCGGGTGAGCCGGCCCTGCCCACGGTCTACTACCAGGCCTGACCCCCTCCGGGCCCTCGCCCTACCAGTGGCTCTCGCCAGACAGGTGCCCCTCGGGCCAAGTGCCCGCGCCTTACCAGTGGCTCCACTCAGGTGACTGTGGCTCGATAACTCGTGAGTTATCGAGCCACAGTCACC
>NZ_JANIJY010000025.1:0-42698 GCF_024580695.1 Brevibacterium sp. 91QC2O2
GGAAGACTCGAGCACCTCCGAGGCTCCGCCCTCGGCTTCCGGAACCTGACCAACTACGTTGCACGCAGCCTCCTGGAAGCAGGGGGATTCAGACCCCAACTACACTCCCAAATCGGATGAGCCACTATACCCGCCTCGCGAGCGGCGGGTCGCAGGGACCCGATCGCGTCGAAGACCTCGTAGAAGGCCTCCTTCATTACCTGTCGTTCTGCTCTGGTCGGCATCGTGGCCGTACCCCCATGTGGTGAGGGGTGTTGCAACGACCACGTGAACCCGCCACGAACGGTCGAATCTGAGACAAACGGCCCAACGATACAGCGCGGGCGGCCGTACACCCCTACAGGTGCAGGAATTTGGCCAGTTCGTGGCGGAGCTCGGCGCCGCGCGCCAGGGGGATGGTCAGCAGGGTGAACAGGCTCAGGCAGGCGCTGAGCACCGAGGGCCAGGGATTGCTCACCCAGCCCAGGGCCAGGAACACCAGCGGCACCAGGCCCAACAGCACCGTCAAACCGCTGTAGACGATGTGCTCGCCCACCTCGATCCGCAGTGAGAACACCGTGATGAGGACCGCCACGATCATCGCGGCGCACACGATCGGCACGGCATAGGTCAAGCCCCAGTCGTGCCAGCCGGTCAGATAGTCCCAGTACACGGCCACCAGGGACAGCACCACCACCAGGGACAGAGCCGTGCGCGCCACATTGCGCCGCTGGCTGGCCGCGGTGAGCACCACCAACCACATGGCAGACACGCCCAGCCACAGGGACCGGAACACGCCTACACCGGAGAAGCTGCGCTCGAATAGCAGCTGCACCGCCAAGGACCCCAGCACCACCGCCAGCGACGATGCGGCCAGGGCGCGGAACAGGCGCCGGCGCGAAAAGGTCAGGGGGACCTCGGGGAAGGGGCCGGGCAGAGGATCGCCGGTCAGCGCGGTGGTGCACAGGGGGCAGCGCGTCCAGTCGCCCAGCACGTGTGCGCTGCAGGCGGGGCAGTACCGGCCGGCCGCTCCGGGGTCGGGCTGATCCTGCCCGCCGGGCCGCTCTTCCGGTTCGCCGGCTCCCCTCACGGCGTCCGCCCCGGTCACGAGGCCGCCCTTTCCAGCTCGGCCTCGGTCACCCGGGCAGCTGCCACGGTCACGGGCACCCCGCGCTCGGTCAGCAGGCGGACGAACTCGGCGATGTGGCCGGTCTGGGAGAACGGCGAGGTGAAGGTAAGCGTGAAGGTCCCCGCGTGGGATGCCACGCAGAACTGCGGGCGGGCGGCGGAGACCTGGCACTGCAGTGGGCCCACGTGCCGAGCTGCGGCAGGAGGCAGTTCGACGCGGCCCAGGTTCGACACCGCGATCGACAGGCTGTGGTTGTTCAACCAGTTGAGCAGGCGCAGGATCGGGTCCTTGAGCAGGCGTGGGACGGCGCGCAGCAGCGGATTGCGTTCGAAGGCGATGAGCCGGCGCAGCCCGCGTTCGAGTTCGGCGGGTTCGATCAGCGGGACGAACTGCGATTGCAGATCGCGACAGACCGTGGACAGGGAGTCGGGGTCGGTCCGCCGAGCCGCTGCATCGTCATTCGGGCGGGTGGGGTCCCCAGCGCGCAGCGGGCCGTAGGCGTGGGCGATGCGCACCGTTGCGAAGAAGTTCCGCGGCGAGGTCGAGGGGAAGAACTGCCGTAGGTTCACCGGCACGGATGCCGCCAACGTCTGGGGCCTTTTGAACGCTTGGGGATCCGCCGCGCGCAGGGCCTGGAAGAACATGGCGGTGAAGTAGATGGTGGGCGAGACCGCTTCGGCCTTCGCCAGGTTCAGGGCGGCACGGGCCGGCATGGTCAGTTCCACCGCCCGCGTGCGGTTGTCCGGGTTCCGGGCGCCGCGGACCCGGTAGGCCCGGCCCGGCCGGGAGCGCTTCGTGTTCGCAGTTGCCGATGCGGTTGAAGTCTCCGGGCCGGGGCGGGAACCTCGCGGGTCCGAAGCATCGGGTTCCGAGCTACCCGGGTCTGAGGTATCCGGACCCGGAGTGCGCCAGGAATTGCGGCGGAAGTGCTGGGCGAAGCTGTCGACGGCCAGGTCGAGTTCGGACTCGACACGGGCGGATCCGGGGTGTGGGCCCGCACTCCCCGCGGCCTCGGCCGGGGCCGCAATCCCGGTATCCGCTGTCCCGACGGTGGCATCGTCGGCTCCATCCATCCCGCCGGCCGGTGCGGCGGGGAACTCCTGTGGATAGCGCAGGCGCGAATACGCTTCCAACAGATCGCTTAAGAACCACAGAGCACCGGTGCCGTCGGACAGCGCATGGAAGACCTCTACGCTGATGCGGTCCTCGTGGTAGACCACGCGAAACAGCAGATTGCGCCGCTCCGGATGATAGAGCGCGGCGCAGGTCGGCAGGTCCTCCTGTTCGACCCGCGGACGCAGATCGCTGTCCTGCAGGTAGTACCAGAAGACCCCGCCGCGCAGCACCGCGTGGTAGAGCCGGTAGCGGTCGAAGGTCTCATCGAGGGCGCGCTGCAGAAGTTCGGGATCGACCGGCGCGTCCACGGTGCCGCCCAGTCGAAAGACCTTCGGATCGGACTCGGTGCGCGCGGCCAGAAAGATATTGGAGGCGTTGTCCAGGCGCACCCAGGTGCGACGGTCCGGAACGCTGCGGCGGCCTCGGCGGCTCATGGCATGCCCTCCCGCGGCTCCGCATCGAGCGCGGTGTCACCGGCGCCCGCCGGGCTGTCCCCGGCCTCGCCGCCGTCGAGGAATTCGTTGATCACACGGTAGGACTCCCGCAGGGCGCTTGCGAAGGTCGGCAGGGTGATGAAACCGTGCAGGGCGCCGGGCACCCGGTGGATGCGCACCCGGTTGCCGGCGGCGCGCAGGGCCCGGCCATAGGCCTCTCCCTCATCGCACAGCAGGTCGAGTTCCGCGCTGATGAGCAGAGTGTCGGGCTGTCCGGCCAGTTCTGCGGCCGGGGCCTCCAGGGGTGCTACCCGCGGGGTCCGGCGGGTGGCCGGGTCCGGCGCGTAGAGCTCGAGGTATTCGTCGATCTCCGTATTGGTCAGCCGGTAGTCCTCCCCGTGTTCCCTGACCGAGGCGAACGGCGAGCTGGCGGGGTCGTGGTTCCAGTGCGTGACGGGGTACAGCAGGATCTGGCGGCGCGCCGTCGGCACACCGCGTTCGGCCAGCACCTGGGAGACCACTGCGACCAGATTGCCACCGGCCGAATCCCCCATCAGCACAATGCGCGAGGCATCGGCGGCCCCTGCGCGATCCGGTTCGGCCAGCAGCAGGCCCGCGACCCGCACACAGTCCTCGAGCCCCGCGGGGAACGGGTGTTCGGGTGCCAGGCGGTAGTCCACGGAGGCGACCACGCAGCCGGTGGCCTCGGCCAGGTGGGCACAGGCCGGCGTGTAGGACTCGATGTCCCCTGTCACCCAGCCCCCGCCGTGGAAGAACAGCAGCACGTCCTCGCGGGTGCGCGTGCGCGGTTCGAATACGCGCACGGGGATGGTGTGGGAACCGGTTTCCGCCTGGATCTGCGTGTCGAGGAAGTGATAGCGCGGTACGGGCCGGGCCGCCAGGCCGCGTTGGACCTTCCGGACCTTCTCGTAGTCACGGCGCATATCGATCCGGGGCGCGGCGAAGAGTCGCAACACGGCCCGCAGCAGCGGATTCATATACCAAGCATAGGGGCCGGGGCTGACACGGGCTCACAGTCTGCGAGCACTGGATGGGCGCGGGGCCCACTCGCTCCCCCGCAAACACCATCCCAGCGCGAGAACGACCGGTAAGCGCGAGAACGCCGTGCTACAGCAAGTCATTCGCGCGCTCAGGTGGTGTCCGTTGAGGTGTTCATGCGGTCGTCGGATAGAGCACGCCGCTCACCGCATCCGCGACGATTCCCACCAACGCCGAGGTCTCCCCCGGCCCGGTCGATTCCCCCGCGGCCGCTGTGCCCCACCGGGCGACACCGGACACCAGGTCCAAGAGGACCGCGAGCGCTGCGAGTCGGCGGGGTTCCGGCGCGTCGAAAGGCTCCAGCACCGCCGAGACCCGCGCGACGAACGCGACGGTGGGCTCGCCCTGTGCGGCATCCGGTGGGATCTGCGCCAGCCAGGCGTGCCTCCGGTGCAGCTCGACGAGCTCGGTGATGAGGCTTTCCAGCCGGGCCCTCGGCCGGGCTAGCGTGGCGGCTCTGGTTCCCGTACCAGAATCAGTGACTGCACCGGGCGCCGCCACTGCCGACCGGTCCTTCGCTGAGGCGGCGTCATTGCAAACCGCGTCATCGCACAGCACCGCGTCATCGCACGTCGCACCGTGGCACAGCGCAGCGCCGTCCACCACAGCATCGCGTATCGCCGAGAGCAGATCGGAGCGGTTCGCGACGTGCCGGTACAGGGCCGCCGGGGTCGCGGACAGATGCGCGGCCACACTGCGCATGGTCACGGCGCCCAGTCCCTGCTCGTCCGCCAGAGCCACCCCGGCTCCCGCAATGGCCCGCCGTGTCAGCCGCGGCGGACGGCCGGTCCGGGGGCGGCTCGGACGGCTCAGACGGCTCGGACGCGCCGTCACAGTCCGGCCACCCAGGCGCGCAGCCCGGCGGTACTGGGGAGCACCGGGCCGGGCAGGCCACAGACCTCCCCGCCGGACCTGTCCCCGGGCTCATCGCCGGTCGGGTGCCCGCTGCTCCGATGCCCGCCGTCGTGCTGCCAACCGTCCCCGGCCTCGGCGGCCAGGGTCCGGCTCAACCGTCCGGCCGCCTCCCGTGGGCCCGGGTCGCCCACCACATGGTCCACCGCGGCCGCAATCGCCTCGGGCGAAGCGCCCTGCCGCCCCACCAGGTCGACGCCCGCGCCCAGGGTTCGCACGCGCGCGGCCCAGAAGAACTGATCGGTGTGCTGCGGCAGCGCCACGGCGGGCACCCCCGCGCGCAGACAGGCCGCGGTGATCCCCGCACCCGCCTGGTGGATGCACGCCGATACCAGCGGCAGCAGCCGGGCGTGCGGCACATCGCCCACCGCGCGGACCCGCCCCGCGGAGTCGGCGAGGATCGACTCCCAGCCCGATCCCTGCACGATGATGCGGCGCCGGCTCGTGCGGACGAATTCGCGCAGGCCCGGATGCGCGCCGGTGGCCACACTCCCCATGCTCACCAGCACGGGGGCCGAGCCGGCATCGGGGACCACCCCGGCTTCGGCGGCAGCCCCGGGGGCTCCGGGGTCAGCAGCGGCCCCGCCGGTTATCAGGAAATCACGCAGGTCCGCATCGGGACTCCAGTCGACGTCCAAGGGCCACCACGGTCCGTCCAGGCTCAGATTGTCCGGCCAGTCGGCGGGCCGGGGCATGATCGCCGGGCTGATCCCGTGGTGCACGGGCAGACCGGCGCGCAGTCTGCGCCGCCTGGCGGCCGCCGGCGACTCGCGTGGCAGGCCCAGTTCGGCCCGCAACCAGGCCGAGGCCCGGGTCACCGGACTGGGCATCCGCGCGAACAGTCCGCCCAGGGACAGGTTTCCCAGGCCGCCGGGGTTGAGCAGGGCTGCGACTCGGGAATCGACCAGGCGGGAGAGTGTCATGGGCGGGTAGGCGCGGCTGGGCTGATCGGGTTGGAGCAGGGCCTCGGCCGAGGGAATCCCCAGGGATTCGGCCAGGTCGTGGCCGTAGGGCGAGATCGGATTGGTGAGCACCGCGCCGAACGGATCCCCGGAGTCCGAGGCCAGCCGCGCGGCGTGCAGAGCGGCCTGCGCACCGGCGCGCATATAGGTGTGCAGATGCGCCAGATAGGCCGAGGCCCCCGGCCGACCGGCGGGCCCGCCCTGCTCACCGGCAGGCCCACCGGCAGGCTCCGGGGGCTCCAGCGGAACGTCGAACGGCACCAGGCCAGCCCCCGCCCGCTCGACGATCCCGGCATAGTCGCGGTGGGCCACGAGCGTGACCCGGTGCCCCTCGCAGCGCAGGTCGTGGGCGATCCGAGCCGCGGGCTCCACGTCCCCACGCGAACCGGGGGCCAGAATCAGAACGTGCATGGGCGGACACCTCTCGGGTGGGGTTGAATAGGACTTAGTAAACAACGTTAACTAAGTCTACCCCGAGGCTCCCTCGCATGAGCACCCCTCCCAAACACCATCCCAGCGCGAGAACTACCGGTAAGCGCGGAAACGTCGCGCTACAGTAGGGTGTTTGCGCGCCAGGATGGTGTCTCCACGATCGCCCGGACCACCGCGCACCCTGCAAGCCCAACCCCGCCCACGAGGTCCGGCTTCCGGGACGATGCGCCCCGCAGCGATGCGGCCTCGTTAGGCTAGGAGCATGAAGTACATCTCCACGCGCGATGCCCAGGCCCGTCCCGTCGGCTTCACCGACATCCTGCTGGGCGGCCTGGCGCCCGATGGCGGCCTCTACCTGCCGCAGGAGTACCCGCAGATCGACGCCGCCACTCTTGAGGCCTGGCGCACAGTTCTGGCCGAAGAGGGCTACGCCGCCCTGGCCGCCCGGGTCATCGGCCTATTCATTGACGACATCCCGCAGGCCGACCTGGCCGCGATGACCGCGCGCGCCTACTCCACCCCGAAGTTCGCGACCGAGGCGATCGTCCCGGTGACCGATCTGGAGGACGGCATCAAGCTCGCCCACCTGTCCGACGGCCCCACTGCGGCCTTCAAGGACATGGCGATGCAGCTGCTGGGCGAGCTCTTCGAATACGTCCTGGCCCACCGCGGCGAGTCGATCAACATCCTGGGCGCCACCAGCGGCGACACCGGATCCTCGGCCGAATACGCGATGCGCGGGCGCGACGGGATCCGCGTCTTCATGCTGACCCCCGCCGGGCGCATGAGCCCGTTCCAGCAGGCGCAGATGTTCGGCCTGGACGACCCCAATATCTTCAACATCGCGCTCGACGGCGTGTTCGACGACTGCCAGGACGTGGTCAAGGCCGTCTCCGGCGACGCCGACTTCAAGGCCGAATACCGCATCGGCGCGGTCAACTCCATCAACTGGGCCCGCCTCATGGCCCAGATCGTCTACTACGTCTCCAGCTGGCTGCGGGCGACCGAGCCGGCTTCCGCCTCGGCCGCGGAACAGGCCCAGTCCGCCGGCGCCGAGGCCCCCGCCGGGCAGCCGCAGCGGGTTTCGTTCTGCGTTCCAACCGGCAACTTCGGTGATGTCTGCGCCGGGCACATCGCCCGGCAGATGGGCCTGCCGATCGATCGGCTGATCGTCGCGACGAACGAGAACGACGTGCTCGACGAGTTCTTCCGCACGGGCGCCTACCGGGTCCGCGGCGCCGCCGAAACGCAGGCCACGTCCAGCCCGTCGATGGACATCTCCAAGGCCTCGAACTTCGAGCGCTTCGTCTTCGACCTACTGGGCCGCGATGCCGCGCGCTGCGCCGATCTGTTCGGCGCGCAGGTGCCCGCAGGCGGCTTCGATCTGGCCGACGACCCCGCCTTCGCGCAGGTGGGCACGGACTACGGTTTCACCTCGGGCGCGTCGACGCACGCGGACCGGCTGGCCACGATCAAGTCCTGCTGGTTCTCCGCAGGGGTGCTCATCGACCCGCACACCGCCGACGGCGTCAAGGTCGCCCGTGACTTCCGCGCGCAGCACCCGGATGCCGCACCCATCGTGTGCCTGGAGACGGCGCTGCCGGTGAAGTTCGCCGACACGATCCGCGAGGCCATCGGCACGCAGCCGCCGGCGGACACGGTCCCGGAGCGGTTCCACGATGTGCTCAACGCGCCGCGCCATGTCACGGACCTGCCCGATGACGTGGACACGGTGAAGAACTTCATCCGCCAGGCCATCGACTGAATCTGCTCGCTTCGGTCACAGACACCATCCTGGCGCGGGAACTACCCACTATAGCGAGTCGTTTCCGCACCAGGATGGTGTCTATGCGGTCCAGAAGACGCGGAAACGTCAGCTGAACTGCATGCCTCCGTCGACCAGCATCGTCTGCCCCGTGACGTAGTCGGAGTCCGGCCCGGACAGATAGGACACCATCCGCGCCACATCGTCGCCCACGGAGACCCGGCCCAGGTAGATCGCCTTGGCGTTCTCGGCCAGAGCCTCGCCGCGCTGCTGACCGTGCTTGGACGCCAGCTTCTCGTCGATCAGATCCCACATCGCCGTGCCCACGATGCCGGGCCCGTAGGCATTGACGGTGATGCCGTGCGTGGCCCATTCCATCGCGGCCGCCTGGGTCAGCCCGCGCACTGCCCACTTGGTCGCCGAATACGGTGCCAGCATCTCGAAGGGGCGGAATGCCACGATCGAGGCCGCGCCGATGATCTTGCCGCCGAACCCCTGGGCGACCATCTGCTTGGCTGCTTGCCGGTAGGAGTTGAAGACGCCGGTGATGTTGACGGCCAGGATCTTCTGGAAGTCCTCGGCGGAATAGTCCAGGAGCGATTCGACCTGGGCGATTCCCGCGTTCGCCACGAAGACGTCGAGCCGTCCTCCGGCCGCCACCGCCGCCTGCACGAGGCCCGCGACCGAGTCCTCGTCCGTCACGTCGACGGTGGCACCCGTTGCCGTGCCACCGGCTTCCGCGATCGCCGCCACCGTCGAGTCGATGCCGTCTTGCATCGCTGGCAGATCGCCCACGATCACGTGGAATCCGTCCCGGCCCAGGCGTTTGGCGATCGCCTCGCCGATTCCGCGGGCCGACCCGGTCACGATCGCCACCTGTTGTCCGGCGGGTGCCTTCGCCCTGGCCGCTTCGACGTAGGATTCCTGGTCGGTCTTCTCAATGCCGTGTTCGGACATGGTTTCTCCTCCTTGAGAATCGTCCTGCAGTCCGGTCCGAGGCGATGGTAGCCGCCTCACCGACCACGCTAGGCACCCGGCGCACGGCGGGGAAGGGGCGGTTATCGGTGCGCGATAATCGCGCTTTCCGGGGCCGAGGTGGCACTCAGTGCCGGTGCACGGCACCCTGCGCCGGGCCCAGTGCTGCGAGCTCGGCGGCCAGGGCGTCCGTGGCGTCGCCCCAGTGGGAGACGGACACCTCGTGTAATCCCTGCCAGGCGGCGGCCCGGACGACGGCAGCAGCAGCGCGGGAGGCGAGCTCGGAACCGGATGGGCCGGCCGCACCGCGCGGCCCTCCCCCACGTGCTGTGCCCACCGCCTCCAGCGCCCACGGCTCCCACCAGGCCGACTGCACCAGCAGGCGTCCGCCCGCGCGATCGGCCTTGAGGTCGATCCGTCCGGCGATCCGCTCGCCGATCAGCAGCGGCAGTGAGTAGTAACCGAAACGGCGCTTGGCCGCCGGAGTGTAGATCTCTATCCGGTAGTCGAAGTCGAACATCCGGTGCGCGCGTTCACGGAACCACACCACCGGGTCGAAGGGGGTCAGCAGAGTGGCCGCCTCAATGCGCCTGGGAACCTTGGAATCACGGTGGCGCCAGGCCGGAATCGGCTTGCCCCCGCGCTCCCAGCCACGCACGCGCACCGGCACCAGGACACCGGCCTCGACCAGTTCGTCCACCGCGGTGCGCACCGTGGCGCGCTTCATCCGGTAGTAATCGGCCAGGTCCGACAGGGTCGCCACGCCCTGGGCCCGGGCCGCGCGCTCCACCAGGGTGCGGATCGCCTGCTCGGCTGGGACCCCGGCATCCAACAGTCGCCCCGGCAATACGTGTTCGGCCAGGCCGTAGCGCCGTTCGAAACCGGTGCGCCCGGCGATCACCACATCGCCGAAGCGCCACATCATCTCCAGCGCCCGCTTGACCTCGTCCCAATCCCACCAGGGACCGCGTGGGCCGGACTCCGCATCGCGTTCGATCTCACCTGCGCGCAGCGGTCCGCGCGCCGCCAGTTCGGAGCGCACCCAGTCCACGGTCCGCCGGTTCGCGGCGAACCAGGATTCGGCGTGGCCGTAGCGCTGCCTCATCCGCTCCCGGCGGAAGCCCCACAGGGGCCAGTCGGCAGCGGGGGTGAAGGTCGCTTCGTGCGCCAGGTACTCGATGAACCCCGGAGTCTTGCGCCCGGCGACCGGAGCCAGCACCTGGCGGTCCAGCAACTCCGTGTCGTAGACGCCCAGCCGCGAGAAGATCGGCATGTAGTGGGAGCGGGAGAACACATTGACCGAGTCGATCTGCAGCACACCCATCCGGGCGATCTCGGCCTTGATCCTCCGGGTCCCGGGGAGCGTTGCGGGCTGGGCAGGCTCATCAGTCCCCGACAGCGCACCGGCACCGCGGAAAGGCTCCGGCAGCGCCCGGCCGAAGCCCTGCGCGCCCAGCGCCAGGCGCCGGGCCTCCCCCGGGGCCAACGTGTCCTTCACAGCGCACCTCTATTCGCCGAACCGTCACTTATATCGATTCTAAGCCCAGATAATCGAATATTTGTGACGGCTCGGCGGAGGGGTTAATCGGTGAGTTTGTTCAGCAGGTCATCGCCGGCACCGGTGCCGGCAGAACCACCGGTGCCACCGTCAGCACCCGCACCACCCGCAGCAGCGGCCCCGGCGATCCCACTCCTGGCCCCGTCTGCGACCTGGCGCTGCGAGGCGATCACCGCATCCTGGATCTGTGTCTCACCGCGTTCCAGCGCGTCCAGATTTCGCGCGCGCAGGGCTCGGCCGGCCTTGTCTGCCGTGACGATCGCGGAGCACTGGGCCTTGACCGAATCGATCACCGACCAGATGGTCTCCTCCGTGATCACCGGCGCCTGCGCCGCATTGGCCACAGCCTCGACGGACTTGGCGGTCTCCTCGAAGGACCGCTGGATCAGCTTATTCGTCCCGGCCTGCACCGATTCGCCCAGCTGCGCGCCCTCCTTGGCGAAGGCCGCCTGCTGCCACAGGGCCAGCGACTGCCGAGCCGCCGGCAGACCCATGGTCCGGAATGCCGCCAGGCGCCGCCGCAGGGAGAAGGTCGTGACGACCAGATTGCGGGTCGCCGGTGCGTGGGCGAAGCCCAGGAAGAACTGCGAGCGCCAGTCCGCCCAGGTCTTCTCCGTCTCCGACAGCACGAAGGACAGATTGGAGTGGATCTCACGCAGCTTGCTCACCGTGACGGATTCACCCTTGTAGGTGGCGGATTCCCCGCCGGAGGATTCCGCGGCGCGCAGGGCTGTGTCGACCTCGTCGAATTGGCCCTGCAGTTCCTCGATGACCTGCTCCAGGGCTGCCAGCACGGCGACCACATCGTCCATATTGGACAGCGTCTGCTTGTGCAGCAGCTGACCGCGGCTGATGTTGTCCGCCAGTGCCGTCTCCATCTCCTGGAGTTTCAGTTCGGCCAGGTCGATCTTGTCGGCGATGGGCTTGGATTCGCGCACCATGGTCGACAGCGTGTACTTCTGGCGCTTGAACCAGCTGCGCACCGATTCGACGGCGTTCTCCAGTTTGACGGAGCGCCACTTCTTCTCGAAGCCATCCATTTCGCGCAGCATGTCGTTGACGACCTGGTCGGCCTCCGGCACCTTGATATGGCGCTGCGCCTCCAGCAACTGGACGGAGGCGTCGTTCATCTTCTTCATGATCGGCCCGCCGAAGTTCACGATCTGGTTGACGTCGGCGGTGAACTTCCCCGCCAGCACCGGAGCGCCCTTGGCCAGGTCGTCCCGCTGTTTGTCGGTCAGCAGGCTGCGGAACTGGAACTGCGCCTGCTGCGGCGTCGCATCGGTGACGGCGGTGGTCTCGGCCGCCGGGACCTCGGCCAGGGCGGTTTCCAGGGGGCTGCCGGCCACTTCGTTCGCCTGGGTGTCGCCCGGGTCCAGGAGGGCGGCGAAGTCGACCGCGACGGTTTCTGCGGCTTGCTGCTCTGACATGGTGTGCTCCTGTGCGTAAGGCCCGGGCTCAGTACCCGGGAGCGGAGGGTGGTGGTCGGTGGTCGCCGGGGGTGCTGTCCGGGGTGTCCCGGTCGCTGTAGACGTCGGAGAGTTTCGCCTCGGTCACAGACCGGCTCAGGGAGTCCAGGGCGACCTGGAATTCCAGGTCGCGGGATTCGTTGACCTGCCGGATGTTGTCAACGGCCTGCTGGTCGACGGATTCGATGGCGCGGCGCACCTCGTCCAGCCGCCCGCCCGGGTTCGACCAGTACTGCGGATTGGCGCGGATGTCGCCGTAGTAGTCCGGGCCCAGGGCCTTGAGCAGCTTGCCCAGGGTGTCCTTGTAGCGGCCCTGCAGCAGCCTGACCTGTTGGTCGGTGCCGCGCTTGCGCACGCGCACGAACAGTTCGGACACGTGGTGGGTCAGGGCCGGCAGTCTGCCGCCGAGGTCAGGATAGGCCTGCGCGATCTCCTCGAGTTCGTCGATCGCCTGGGAGACGAATTCGCCGTCCTCCCCATTCAGGGCGTCGTCCAGATCCGCCTCCAGCCGGCGGTCGGCCTCCTTGCGGGTCAGCACGCGTTTCTTCTTCTTGTTCCGGCGCACGGCGATGACAGAGCTGATGGCTGCGACGATCGCCACCACCGCCACGGTCCCGGACACGATTGCCACACCCCCCAGACCGCCGCCGTCGTCTGGTCCGTCCGCTGCGGGCACAAGCTGCCCACTGATCGCGGCAACGGCGGCCCCACCGTCGGCCTGGCCCTGCGAGTACAGGTCCTTCGAGATCTGCGCGGCGTCCCCCGTGCTCGAAACGGCGAAGCGGTCGGACCCCGGCTGGTCCTCGATGACGATGACCGTGTCCTTGCCCGACTGGGCCCGCACGGCTTCGGCCACCGAATTCGATGACACGGCCTGGGCCTGGTCGGGGCGCGGGATCACGACCACCTGAACGCCCTGGGGCAGCGTGGACTGCAGGTCGTCGGCATTGCCGATCTGCGCCCCATCGTAGAGGCAGACCTGCTGCTTGGCGCAGCTCGAGACGATTGCATCCGTTCCCATATGCCCCAGCCTAGAAGTTGTTCATGACCGACTGGAAGGTCTCCTGGATCTTCGTCGGGTCAGTCGCGTCGAAGACCTGCCCGCCGGATGCCGAGGCGATCTTCTCCAGTGGTTCCGTGTCCGCTTCGCCGGAGTAGGCGATCGCGAAGACGCGCACGGGCTTGTCGTTGCCGCCCTCGCCCTGGTCGGCGTTGATCTTCTGCACGAGGGATTCCAGGCTCATCTCCGAGCCCGCGTCCTCACCATCGGACAGGACGACGATGGCGTTGATCCGGCCGGATTCGGCCTTCTTCTTCATATAGTCGTAGGACTGGGAGACCGCGTCGTAGAGCGGGGTGCCACCGCGGCGGCTGTTGGCCAGGTCAGCGATGTCGTCCTGCAGGCCCTCCTTGTCACCGCCCAGCTTGCCGAAGGGCCGCACCACGCCGATCCCGGGGTAGTTCTTCTTATCGATCATGCTGTTGATACCGGTGGTGAAGGCCCAGACGCCGATCTCATCACCGGGCCGGACCTGTCCCAGGGTGGTCTGCGATCCTTCGATCGCCCCGTCCAGGCGGGTCTTGCCGGAGCCGATGCTCTTGTTCATCGAGCCCGAGGTGTCGATGATCTGCAGGACCGCGGACGGTTTGCGGATCTTGGCCCACTGGTCCAGGGCCGCCGAGACGACGCCGGGCGCAGGCTGGGGCAGGGTGGTCTTGGGCTGGGCCGGGTCGATGCCCACGTCCTTGTTCAGGTGCTTGGACACGTCGACGCTGCCGTCGATGGGCCGGAAGCCGTATTCCGGCAGCAGTTCCTGGGCCGGCTTGGTCTTCAGGAAGTTCACGAAGGCCTCGGCCCCGGACTTCTGCTCCGGGCCGACCCAGTCCGCGTTGAGCGCCACGGCCGGGTTGTCGGAGAACATCGAACCGTCGCTGGGGTAGACCCCCACGAGCTTCTCCTTGGGCGGGGTCAGCTGTTCGCCCGGCTGCACGGTGTGGGAGTCCGGGTTGCCGATGTTGTAGTTGTAGAGGCTGGTCTCCTCCAACGCGATCGCGCTGACATAGGAGGAGCCGCCGCCCGATGCGCGGTCCGCCAGGTTCTGCAGCACCTTGCCGGTGGTGTCGCCGTAGTGGATCGCCCCGGATTCGAAGACCTGTGAGAAGTCCTTGGCCTTGGTGATGTCGCCGGCCGACAGGTCCTTCTTCTTGCCCGTGGCGGCGTAGGACTGCATGAGCAGGGTGGACAGGCCGGTGGTCGAACTGTTCGGGTTGGTCTTGGCGACCTTGAACGAGCCCCACAGGTCCTTGCCGACCGCGCCCCAGCCCTTCTTGTCCTTGATCAGGTCGTGGATCTGCTTCATACTGATCTGCTTGCCCGGGTAGCCCAGGGCCTTGGCCATGGATTCCGGCATACCGAAGACCACAGGGGACTTCGCGAAGCTCTGCGCATCGCCGGAGTACACCTTGTTGCCCGCCACCGAGGCGACCCGCTGGGTCCACACGGTCGAGGCGGGCGACCAGATGGCCGGGGCGCTGTCGGCTCCCAGCGGCCAGTCCTTGGTCGATTTGCTCAGATAGTCCGCGGCCTTGCCGGAGGCGACGTTGACCGGTTTGATCGTCACGCAGTCCTTCAGGCCCTTGGCCTCATCGGAGTCCTGGAACCGCTCCCCCAGCTTCTCCATCAGGTTGACCTTCTCCGAAGAGGTCGCGACGACCACCGGGGAACAGTCGCCCTTGGACTGGGAGGCACCGGGGCCGTCACCGGGCGAGCACGCGGCCAGTGCCGTGGTGCTCAGACCCAGGACGGCGGCCATGCTCACAATGGTTCGGGTCGGTTTTCTCCTGGACATGAGTCGGCCCTCCACGGCGCGGTCCCTCAGGTCGCCTTGTGACGCCGACCCTCCATTAACGCTTCTCAGTGTATCTCAGCTCACGGACACGGCCCGCTCAGCCCCTGTGCAGTCCCTGCTCAGGGGGCCGAGGGGGTCGGAAGGCCGGAACCCCCATCGGTCGGGGTCTGCGCCGCCGGCGGCTCGACCGCACCGCGCTTGACCTCCATCTGCCCGGTTCCCGCGAACCGCAGGGTCAGCGTGTCCGATCCCAGCTTGTCCTTGGGGAAGAGCGCGTACATGTACTGCGCCGCGGCATGGGCCGTGTAAGGGGTGTAGATGCTCGTCGACTGCATGCACAGGCAGTCGGTCCCGCCCGCCTTGATCGGCTCGGCCAGGAGTTTTCCGCCCTTGTCCCACAACGCCACATTGGCAGCACTGGGAAGGGAGCTGTCCGTCGCATAGGGATTCGGGCCGAACGGCAGGGCCCGTTCGTTGCCGGTGCCCCCACCGAAGGCGTTGGGGTCGTCCCGGCCCGATGCGGTCTTGAAACTGTAGACCAGCTTCAGATAATCTCCGACGTCCTCGAGTTGCCAGACGTCGACGGTCAGCTTCGGGCTCACCCCGCCCTTGGGCGTCGGCAGTTCAGCCGCCGGTTCTTGGCCCGGTTCACCTCGATCGGCTTGCCCTTCGTGTCCTTGTTCGGCACCCGCGGCCTGGTTTGTCCGTAGCCTTTGGTTCGCAGAGTGATCCCCGCGTCCTCGACCAGGGGCCGCAGCACCTTCTCCACCGCCAGAGCGCGACGTTCGGACAGACCCTGGTTGTAGTCCTTCGCCCCCTGATCGTCGGTGTGGCCCTCGATGGTGACGGTCTGCCCCTTGGCGGCCGTCGCCAGTTTCTTGGCGATGGAGCCCAACACCTTCGTGGCCCTGGCGTCGAGCTTGTCCGAATCCAGGGCGAACAGCACGTCGGCACCCACGGACAGATTCGTGGTGCCCTTCTTCTCCTGCACCGTGCTGTCCGTAACCGAGGACACCGACTCGTCCAGATCCACAATGCGCCTGAGCTTCGCGCCGGCACCGTATCGCCCCGGCAGCGCGTCGCCGCCACTGTTGATGAAGGAGAAGCGGCCCAGCTCATCGGCTTCGAACCTCTGCCCGGAACTCACCGGCACCTGAGAGAAGAACGCGTCTCCGTCGCCCAGCAGCACGTCGACGCTCGCACCGGCCGGGGCCGGGAAGTCGACGTAGAACAGATTGGTCCGGATGGGAGCTCCGGTCGCGTCCTTGTCAGCGGCGTTGACCCCGTACGAACAGATGCACGCTGCCTTGCGCGCATCGTCGTCAACCTCTCCGATGTCCTGGACGTCGCCCGGATCCGCAGAGCTCCGGCTCTCGGCTCCGTTGGCCTGCAGGGGTTCGTAGAGTTTCTGCGCACCGCCGTCGACCAGTCTGACCCATGGCCGCTGGCTGGCGCCCTTGGACCCGGCCACACCGAGGGGGGAGGAGATCGGCGCACCGTCGACCGGCGGCAGGACCGCTGCGACCAGGCGCGCGTTCTGCCCGTCGGAGTCCAGGGACAGGATCTGCACCTTGGCGCTGGTCTCCCCACCGGCAGCGGGCTGGCGCACCACCTGCTCGGCCACCGGATCGGGCAGGGTGTTGGCCCGCCAGTACCCCTCGGCGTCGACGATGGCGGGGGTCTCCTGCTGTGTGGGCCGACTGGAGGCGGCTGCGCCACCGTCATCGGGTGCGCCGGCAGCGGGAGACTCCCCACCACCTCGCGTACACGAGCTGAAAACGAGCACGGCGGCCAGGGTGGCGCACAGAATCTTCATATTCTTCATCGGTGTCAACCTGCAGCATCGTCACGACTGGTGGATGGGGCGATCGTGTGACACATTACACGCTGCTAGGCGATGAGGACCGCCGCCGGGTCGAGGCGGGCCGCGCGCAGCGCCGGATAGGCGCTCGCAGCGGCACCGACCTCAATCCTCGTCCGCGTATTCGGACTCGTTGGGGGTGACCCAGATGTCGCCGGTGTTCGTCGTCGCCCGCAGGCGCACCCCGGGGGTCTTCGCATCGGCGTGCGCGGTGCGCGGCAGCGTGTCCTTGACCCGCCCGGTGGCGGACTTCGCCTCGATATTCCAGGGCTTGAGCGACTGCGCCTTGAATCCGGTGGGCACGTAGAGGTGGACATTGCCGGAGTAGGTCTGCACGTCGACCCCGGACGTCGGCTGGACGACGGGGATGCGATGGCCCAGATCGACCTTGACGTTGCCATCCGTGCTGTTGACCCGCGCGTTCTTCGACACTGCGCCGTTGACCTCGATATTGCCGGACTTGGTCGACGCGTCAACGGTGGTGAAACGGCCGTCGAGCTCGATATTGCCCGTCGTGGCATGGGCGGTCATGACCTGTACAGCCACATCCGATACGCTCACGTACCCGGACTCGCTGTGCAGGTTCATGCCCTTGAAGCCGAACTTGCGGGCCAGGTCATCGGCCCTGGTGACCGAGTCAATGAATTCGTCCTCCGCCGAACGCGGCTCGTCATCGGCGCCTTCATCCTCGTCGTTGAAATCGTCCGAATCGTAGACCGAGCTATCGGCGTACGCATTGACCGATCCATAGGCCGCGTCCACGTTCAGGGTCATCTCCCTGGCCCGATCCGCCGGAATGTAGACCCGGGCCTCGGCCAGCACCGAACCGAAGATCCGGCGCGAGGCATCCGACCTCAAATCGACCAGCGCCCTATCCCCGTCCACGCTCGTGTTCACCTCGGGCTTGCGGTTCGAACCGCCCAGGTAGCGCAGTTCGACCCTGGGCTTCTGCCCCGTCGGCACGATTCCCACGTCGATGTTGAAGTTCGCCCCGCGCACGGTCAGTTCCCGCGCATCAGCAGGGATGTCCTCGGTGGCCGATACATAGGAGCTCGCCGCCATCACCACGCCGATGCCGCCGGCGCCCACCACCATGGCCAGCACGGTCAGCACCGCGAACACGATGAGGAATGCGCGCACGGCCGTCCGCGTGCCGGATTGGATTGCGATCTTGACCATGGCTCAGGCCCCCAGGAACTTCAGTACGGCCATCACGCGGCGGTTCTCATCGGAATCCGGCGCCAGGCCCAGTTTGGTGAATACGTTCGAAATGTTCTTCTCCACAGCGCCCGCGCTGAGGAACAGTTCGGCGGCGATCGCGGAGTTCGACTTGCCCTGCGCCATCAGCCCCAGCACCTCGCGTTCGCGGGGGCTGAGCATGGCCAGGCCATCCTGTTTCCTGGACCGCACCATGATCTGGGCGACCACCTCGGGGTCCAGCACGGTGCCGCCGCCGGCCACCTCGTCAACTGCCGTGAGGAAATCGTCCACGTCCGCGACCCGGTCCTTGAGCAGATAGCCGAAGGCGCCCTTGTTCTCCGCGATCAGTTCCGCGGCATAGCGCTCCTCGACGTACTGGCTGAGCACCAGCACCGCGACCTTCGGGTTCTGACTGCGCACCAGCACCGCCGCGCGGATGCCCTCATCGGTGAACGTCGGCGGCATCCGCACATCGACGATCGCCAGCTCGGCGTCCGGGTGGGCCGACACCGCGGCCAGGAACTCGGTGGCGTCGCCGGCGGTGGCGGCGACCTCGTGCCCGGCATCGGTGAGCAGGCGGACCAGGCCCTCGCGTAACAGGACGGAATCTTCGGCGATGATTATGCGCATGGGACCTCCACGACGATAGTGGTGGGACCGCCCACCGGTGATGTGAGTGAGAACGTGCCGCGGGCCGCCGCGACCCGGTCGGCCAGGCCCGCCAGGCCCGTGCCGGAACCGTCGCGCGCCACCCGCGCCCCGCCCCTGCCATTATCGGAGATGACGACCTGCAGGGTGCCGGGGGCCGAGGCCGCAGGCCGCGAGGACGGCGCCCCGGCGCCGCCCGCAGGCGTGGCCGCACCCGGCAACAGCGAGACCCGCACCATAGCGCCGGCCGCATGGGCGTGCTTGTTGATGTTCGTCAGGGATTCGGCGATCACGAAGTAGGCCACCGATTCCGCTTCGGCGCCGGCCCGGAAGCCCGCCGACAGGTCCACCCGCAGGTCCACCGGGACCACCGAGCGGGCGGCCAGAGCCGAAACCGAGGCGTCCAGGCCCCGGTCCTCGAGCACCGCCGGGTGGATGCCGCGGGCCAGCTGGCGCAGTTCGGTGATCGCGGCCTTGGAATCCGAATGGGCCTCGGCCACCAGGGTCCGCGCGCCCTCCAGGTCCTTCGGCCTGCTGCCGGCGGACGGATCCTCCGGGTCGTTCGGCACCGCCGCCAGCTTGTTCTTCGCCATCCCCAGCTTCATCGACAGGGCCACCAGCATCGGCTGGACCCCGTCGTGCAGATCACGTTCGATCCGGGCGCGCTCGCCGGCCGCGGACTCAACCGCACCGGCGCGGGCCGCGTCCAGGTCGGTGACCTCGGCGGACAGGCGCTGGGTCTGCGCGGACAGGCGTTCGGTCTCCGCCCGCAGCACCTCGGCCTTGGTCGGCGGGAGGAGCCAGCGGTCGATCGCCCGGTCGCCGTAACCCGCGAACCACAGGCCGGCGAAGGGCAACAGGATGCACAGTCCGGCGATGATGCCGAACAGGATGCGCAGGCCCGGAGTCGTCAGTTCGGGGATCTCGAAGCCGAAGACCAGGCCCTGCTGGGACACGCCCACGGAGTACTGGGCCGCCACCAGCACGATGCCGGCCAAGAACATGAGGAAGCACACCGTGCACACCACCAGGCCGTAGAGCACCTTGAGGTAGTGGTACAGCGCGGTACGCCAGAAGGACCACGACTTCAGGTGGTTCCACTGGGTCAAGACGTGGCCCTTGAAGCCGGGTGCGGGGTTGGGGACGACATAGGGCGGTTGGAAGCCCTCGGCGTAGACCAGTTCCGACCACCAGTAGGAGGCGATGTTGATCCCGCGCTGCAGATAGAACCAGGCGACCAACAACAGGATGCCCGAGCCCAGCGCCGGCAACGCGGCGATCCCCCCGGTCAGCAGGCCAACCGGCACCCAGACCCAGATGAGGCCCAGGACCCCGAATAGTATGACGTTCGCGGTGCCCAGGAATCCCGGTCCCCGCCGTCTGGTTCTCTCATTCATAGCCTCAACGCTACGTGGCCGGCGGCGCGTGCCACTATGCCGCTTTCCGCCGAGGTCCCCGTCGGGTTTTCCCTACCGGGGAGGCGGGGCTGCGATTTACACCGGGCGCTCATCGTGGCCGGTTACTGTGGGCCTATGCCGACCGGACCCTTGCAGCAGCATCAGCCACACGCCGATCCCCCGCGCACCAGGACCCGCACGATCGTCCTGTTCTGTCTTGCCCTGGGCACCGGTGTGATCATGTCGGCGGTCTTCCACTTCCTGCAGTACATCGGGGTGGCGGTGACCAATCCCAGTGCTTCCACCGGTGGCAGCGCCGTCGACGTCTGCATCGACAGCGCACTGGGCATCCTGGCGCTGGCCCTGCTGCCCTCGGCCATCGCCCACGACCCCTCGGAGCGCCTCGAGGGGTATATCGGACCGCCCTCGGCCCTGGTGGCCAGCCTGGTGATCCTGTGCGTGTGGATGGTGTCCGTCCTCGCGGCCCCGGCCGGAGCCGTTGTGCTCATCTCCGTGTCCGCGCGTCTGAGCCTGACCTGGACCGCGCCGGCCTTCGCAGCATCCGTGCTGTCGCTGGTCGTCAGCCAGCTCACCACCTTCGGCACCACCCCGACCTCGAGCTTCCGGATGGTCGCCGGCGGAGTCGTGCTGACCGCCCTGCTCATCGGAATGGGAAGCGTCCGCGGGCTCATGCAGCGGCGGGCCGCCCCGGAGGCCGGGGCTAACCCGGAGAGTGGGGACGGGGGCCGAATGGGGGCCGGGCCGGCAGGTGGTGGACAAACGGCTGGGTCCGGGACTGCTAGCCCGGCAGGGAAATCCCCAACTGGCCGCTCGGCGCAAACGCCTGAACGGCGTAACTGATAATCGACCAGCCAGCCATTATCAGTTATGGCGATAAGTGATAATGGCACAGTCCCTCCGGCTGGAAACCCTGAGGGACCACGTAGACTCCGCAGCGTGGATCTTCAGGGGCGCACGGCCGTCATCACCGGGGGCAGCAGCGGGATCGGACTCGAAATCGCCCATGGGCTGGCCGCCGCCGGGGCCCGGATCGTCCTGCCGGTGCGCAATGCCGCCAAGGGGGACCTGGCCAGGTTGGACACCGTGCATGCGCTGGCGCGCCGGTTGGCCTCAGGTCCCGTGGACGTGTTGGTGCTCAACGCCGGCATCGTCACCCTGGGCGAGCACGGCCGCAGGCTCACCCCCGACGGTTTCGAGCTGAACTTCCAGACGAACTTCCTGGGGCACGCGGCTCTGCTGCTGGATCTGCTGCCCACCCTGCGCCGCTGCGGCACCCGGGTCATCGTGCAGTGCAGCATCGCCGCTGCCCGAGGCCACCTCGACCGAGCCGATCCGCGCGGCAGGCAGCACTTCCACCCCTTCCACGCCTACGCCGCCTCGAAACTGGCATTGGGCCTGTTCGGGATGGAACTGCAGCGGCGGGTGGGGATGCCCGGTAGCGCTGTGCGGGACGGGGCGCCCTGCGGCGCCGGTCGGGCCGGGAGCGCCGAGGACGCCGGTGCAGCCCAGCTCGGAGTCTCCGTGCGTCTGTGCCATCCGGGCATCACCCCCGGTTCTGCGATCGCCCCGGCGATCCGCGCGATGGTGCCCGATGGGCTGGTCGACTGGGCCTCGGCCCATCTGGGCAACACCCCGGCCGAGGCCGCGCAGACCGCCCTGGCCGCGCTCGTCTGGGGCTCGGGACCGGAGGCCGGCGCGGTGTCCGGCACAGTCCCCGGGCCCGGATCGAGAACCTCGAGAGCTGAGGCGCCGGACTCGTGCTTGGCCTCGCGGGCGGCCCTGGCCCGCGGCGCGGCGCCGGACGAACCGCCCATGTTCGCACCCGGCGGGCCCCTCCAACTGGCCGGACCACCGCGGATCCACCGGCCCTTCGCCACCCTGCGCCAGGCCTCGGACGCGGCCCGTTTGTGGGAATGGACCCGGGCATTGCTCGAGAGCATCGATCACTGAGGCGCCAGCGCCCGCGTCCGGGATGAGGCCCTGGCATTACATGCGCAAACCTGCAGTACATACGTGTATATGCGTATGTACTGCAGGTTTGCGCATGGGATGTGGAGTGGCCGCGGCAGGACCGGACTAGCTGTGCAACCGGACCCCGGCCGATTGGACTCCCGCGCGCCGGGCCTCACGTTTGCCCGCCCTCAGACGTTTGACGAGCAGGCCGTGCCGGGGCGCGAGCAGGTAGACCAGGACGAACACGGCCCCCTGCACCAAGACCACCAGACCGCCGGGCGAGGCATCCAACCAATAACTCAGATAGATCCCCACGATCGAGGCCACGGCGGAGATCGCGGGAGCGATGACCAGCATTCGACCGAACCGGTCGGTCAACAGATAGGCGGTGGCACCCGGGATGATGAGCATCGCGACCACCAGGATCACCCCGACCACCTGCAGTGCGACAACGGCGGTCATCGCTAGCAGTCCCAACAACAGCGCGCCCAGGAATCGCGGGGACAGACCGATGGCGTGAGCGTGGATGGGATCGAAGGCATACAGGGTCAGGTCCCGACGCTTGACGATGAGCACGACGAAGGCGATGAGCGCCAGGATCCCGACCTGTGCCAGATCGCCCTTGGACACGCCCAGGATATTGCCGAAGATGATGTGGTTGAGATCCGTCTGGCTGGGCGTGACGGAGATGAGCACCAGGCCCAGCGCGAACAGGCTGGTGAACACGATGCCAATCGCCGCATCCTCCTTGACCCGGCTGGTCCCGCGGATCGTCCCGATCGCAGTCACCGCCAGGAATCCGAAGACCAGGGCTCCGATAGAGAAGGGTGCGCCCAGGATGTAGGCGATGACCACTCCGGGCAGAACAGCGTGGGAGACGGCATCGCCCATCAGCGACCAGCCCACCAGCACCAACCAGCAGGACAGCAGCGCACAGACGACTGCGGCGATCACCGTGGTCAGCAGCGCCCGGGTCATGAAATCGTATTGCAGGGGTTCGACGATGAGGTCGACCGGGTTCATTTCGCGCTCCTCAGCACATCGAGTCCGAAGGTCTGGGCCAAACGCTCCGGTTGCAGGGCCTGAACGACCGGCCCGTGGAACAACACGGTGTGCAGCAGCAGGATCGCCTCGTCCGCCAGGTCCGGCAGTGCGTGCAGATCGTGGGTGGACACCACGAGCGTACGGCCGTCGTCGGCCAGTTCCCGCAACAGCCGAACAATGGTCGCCTCGCTGCGTTTGTCGACACCGGCGAAGGGTTCGTCGAGCAGCATGATCTGCGCGCCCTGGGCGATCCCGCGTGCCACGAAGGCCCGTTTCTTCTGCCCGCCGGAGAGCTGCCCGATCTGCCGTTCGGCGAAGTCCGTCAGTTCGACCCGTTCCAGGGCGTCGTCCACGGCCGCACGGTCCACCGCACGGGTCCGGCGGGTCGGGCCCTGCAGACCATAACGGCCCATCATCACCACGTCGCGCACGGATACCGGGAAGGCCCAGTCCACGTCCTCACTCTGCGGAACGTAGCCGATGATTCCCTCCTTCCGGGCCCGCGCGGGTTCCAACCCGGCCAGGCGGACCCGACCGGAATCGGGTCGGAGCATACCCATCATCGATTTGAACAGCGTCGACTTGCCCGATCCGTTCATCCCCACCAGACCCGTCACCCGCCCCGGATACACCCGCAGTCGGGCGTTCTCCAGGGCATTGACCTCGCCGTAGCTCACGGACAGGTCGGTGACCTCGATCGCAGGGACCCGCGTAGCGTCCCGGACTTCCGAAGCCGGGGCCGCACTGCGTACGTGCCCGACTGCCACCTGTTCGTCCGTCACTTCTCCTTGCCCCGCAATCCTGTGGTGATGACATCGGCATCGTGGCGGATCAGGTCCAGGTAGGTGGGGACCGGACCGTCGGACTCTGACAGTGAATCGACGTAGAGCGTGCCGCCGAACTTCGCCCTCGACGCGCCGACGACCTGCTGCATGGGCTTATCGGAGACCGTGGATTCGCAGAACACCGCGGGGACCTCGCGCTGCTTGACGAATTCGATCGCAGAGGATATCTGTCTGGGGGTCGCCTGCTGTTCGGCGTTGACCGGCCAGATGTACTTCTCCGTCAGACCCGCGTCGCGCGCCAGATAGGAGAATGCGCCCTCACAGCTGACCAGGGCGCGCTGGGCCTTGGGGACCTCGGCCAGTTCCGTGGTCAGATCGTCTTGGACGCCCTGCAGTTCGGTTTTGTACTTCTCCCCGTTGGACCGGTAGTCCTCCGCGTGGCCGGGGTCCAGGTCGGAGAAGGCCTTGACCATATTGTCCACGTACTTCTGGACGTTCTTCGGGCTCATCCAGGCATGCGGGTTGGGCTTGCCGGCGTAGGCGTCCTCGGTGATGTCGATGGGCTCCACCCCGTCGGATACAACCGCATGCGGAACATCGATCTCGTCAACGAACTGCTTGAACCAGACCTCCAGGTTCAGTCCGTTGTCCAGGATCAGGTCGGCGTCGGATGCCTTGGCGATGTCCTTCGGGGTGGGTTCGTAGCCATGGATCTCCGCACCGGGCTTGGTGATCGATTCGACGGTCATATCGTCGCCGGCGACGTTCTGCGCGATATCCGCCAGCACAGTGAAGGTCGTCAGCGCCACCGGCTTATCGCCGCTCTGCCCCGTGCCCGAGGCCTCGGCCGCCTGGCCGCATCCGGACAGGGCCGCGGCCAGCGCCAGGGCGCCGCTCGCGGCCAGGATCATGCGGATCTTCGTGCCGGTCTTCTTCATTTCCACTCCATTGCGAGTCGGTTCTTCATCTGATCGTGTGCGTGGCGGATGGACTCCGGCAGGTGGGCGAACTGCGCCAGGTGCGTCTGCCGGTTCTCCATCTCCTCCATCCAGCGGTCGGTATCGATGCTCAGCAGTCGGTCCAGATCGGCTGTGGGCAGGTCCAGTCCGCCCAGGTCCAGTTCCGCAGCATCCGGCACCACTCCAACCGGGGTCTCATGACCCGGGGCCGTGCCGTTGCCGTGGGCGATCAGCCACAGCAGTGCGCGCAGGTTCTCCCGATACCCGGGCCACAGGTAGTGGCCGTCGGCGGCATCGCGCTGGAACCAGTTGACGTGGGCAAAGGCCGGTGGTTCGGTCGTGTGTGAGAGCACGTCCAGCCAGTGTGCGGCATAGTCGCCCTCCCCGTAGGACATGAAGGGGCGCATGGACATGGGGTCGTAGCGCAGTTGTCCGTCCACGCCCTCGGCGGCGAAGGTCGCCTCGGCGCCCAGGGTCAGTCCGTCGTAGACGGCATCGGGAAGTTCCGTGACGACACGGATCAACGGTTCCCGGTCCCGGGTCCGTCCTCCGAAGATCACCGCGTCGATCACCACGCCGGCGAGGTCTCCGGCTGCCTCGGCCAGGTTCGGAATGCGGGACAGTGGCACGGTGAAACGGCTGTTGGGATGGGCCCAGGATTGATCCCGTTCGGACTCCGTGCGTTCGGAGATGGGCCGCCCGGTCCAGTCCAACCAGCCCCGGGTGTCCGCCGGGGGCTGCGGGGTCAGGCCCTCCCACCACACGTATTGGGTGTCCTCGTTGTAGGCGACATTGGTGAAGATCGCACCGGATCCCGGGGCCAGTGATGCCATTGCGGTGGGGTTGGTCGACTCATTGGTGTCCTTGGCCACGCCGAATGCGCCGGCCTCCGGATTGAAACCGCGCAGCCGACCGTCCTCGTCGACCCACAACCAGGTGATGTCATCGCCGTAGAACTCCACCCTGTACCTATCGCCCAGGGCCGCCGGGGACAGGGTCATCGCCAGGTTGGTCTTACCCGATGCGCTGGGGAATCCCCCACAGACGTGGTACTTCTGTCCCGTCACCCGGTCGACGATGCCCAGCAGCAGGAACTGTTCGGCTAGGAAGCGGCCGGACTTCCATCCGTCGTAGGAGGCCAGGCGCAGTCCGTGGGCGATCTTGCCCAGCAGGGCATTACCGCCGTAGGCCGATCCGAAGTGCACAATGGTGCGCTGATCGGCCAGGGTGACGAACAGCCGTTGATCGTCTTCCGTTCCCTGGCCCAGGGCATCCAGATCACCGGTGACGTGTACGCCCTTGACGAAGAACGTGGGGTCGTCCAGTTCGGCGATGTAGTCGATGCCGACCCTGGCCATCCGGATCATCTGCAGAACGACATTGCGGTCGTCTGTCAGCTCAACACCTGCGGCATAGGCGTCCAGGGGGCTGCCGGGTGGGGCCATCAGATAGGGCACCACGTACATGGTCTTGCCCTGCGAGGCCCCGCGCATGCGTTCGACCAGCAGTGGTTCGATCTGTGCCGAATCGTGCCAGTTGTTGTAGACCCCGCGATCCGCCGGGTCCGCTGTCACCACCTGCGTCCGCTCCTCCGAGCGTGCGGTGTCCAGGGGGTGGGAGCGGGAGTAATAGCGGCCCTCCCCCGCCGGCAGCAGGGTACCCGCGGCCAGTGATTCGGCGAGCAGGCGTTCATCGTCTGCCGCACCGATCAGTTCGATGGAACCGGGCCGGGTGATCTGCGCCCATTCGGTCACGAACTCGCGGACTGCGGCCAGGCGGTCACCGGCCAGGCCCACGGGCAGGTTCATGGGAAGGGCCGCGGCGGGTTCCGCGGGCAGGCCCGCGGTGGGATCCTGTGTGCCGTCACCGGGGATCGGGGGTGTGAGATGCGTTGTATCGGGCATACTCAGAATCTTATGTACGTCTAGACGTAGTTGCAAATATTGTCATGGCGTAGGATAGTGATCCGCATGCACGATCTACTAGCCGAGCAGTCGCCGGACTTGGTCTACTTCTCCAGCGTTTCCGAGAACACCCACCGTTTCGTTCAGCGTCTTGAGCGCGCCGCCGTGCGGATCCCCCTGCGACCCCGAGTCGAGGGGATGATCCGGGTGCACCGGCCCTATGTCCTGATCGTCCCCAGCTATGGCGGAGGCGAGAGGTCCGGGGCCGTACCCAAACAGGTGATCGCCTTCCTCAACGATGAAACCAACCGATCGTTGATCCGTGGCGTCATCACAGCGGGCAATACGAACTTCGGCGAGCACTACTGCATCGCCGGACGCGTCATCTCCGCCAAGTGCCGGGTCCCGGAGCTCTACCGCTTCGAACTCCTGGGCACCCCGGATGATGTGGCCCGGGTCGATGCGGGACTCGACGAGTTCTGGGCGGGGCACGCGCAGGCGGAATCCGCCCCGGAGCGCGCCACCCCGGCGACGGCCACCGGACCAGCACAGAAAAGGACAACCGAATGACCACGACCACCGTGCAGCGTCTGGACTACCACGCGCTGAACGCCCAACTGAACCTGTTCGCCCCTGACGGCTCCATCCAATTCGGCAAGGACGTAGAAGCCGTCGCGGCCTATATCGCCGAACACGTCGAACCGCGCACCGTCCGCTTCGATTCCGTGTGGGAGCGTCTGGACTGGCTGGTGGCCCACGACTACTACGAAGCGGACTTCCTGCGTACCTACGATCGGGACTTCGTCACCGAGCTCTACACCCGCGCCGCCACCCACGACCACCACTTCGAGACCTTCCTGGGCGCCTTCAAGTTCTACACCTCCTATGCGCTGAAGACCTTCGACGGGCAGCGCTATCTGGAGGACTTCGCCGAACGTGTGGTGGCCTGCGCGCTGTACCTGGCCGCGGGAACCCAAGCTGCGGGGACCTCGGCTGCGGATACCGCGGACGCCGAGGCCACCTCCGGCACCCGCGGCGATACCGCCCTGGCGGCCCGACTGGTCGACGAGATGCTCACCGGCCGGTTCCAGCCGGCCACACCCACCTTCCTCAATGCCGGCAAGGCCCAGCGCGGGGAACTGGTCTCCTGCTTCCTGCTGCGGTTGGAAGACGACCTGGAATCGATCGGGCGGGGAATCAACTCCGCCCTGCAACTGTCCAAGCGCGGCGGCGGAGTGGCCCTACTGCTGAGCAATCTGCGGGAGGCCGGCGCCCCGATCAAACGGATCCAGAACCAAGCATCGGGTGTGGTCCCGGTGATGAAACTGCTGGAGGACTCGTTCTCCTATGCCAACCAGCTGGGAGCCAGGCAGGGCGCGGGCGCCGTCTATCTGCACGCCCACCACCCGGACATTATGAGCTTCTTGGACACCAAACGGGAGAATGCCGACGAGAAGATCCGGATCAAGACCCTGTCCTTGGGCGTGGTGATCCCCGACATCACCTTCGAACTGGCCAGGACGAACCAGGACATGCACCTGTTCAGCCCCTATGACGTGTTCAGGGAGACCGGAACGGCGCTGGGCGATCTGTCGATCACGGAACACTATGAGGAGTTCGTATCCAATCCGCGCATCCGCTCCACGACGATCAATGCACGTGAGTTCTTCAAGACCCTGGCGGAACTGCAGTTCGAGTCCGGCTACCCCTATGTGCTGTTCGAAGACAATGTGAACCGCGCCAACCCCCTGGCCGGGCACATCAACATGTCCAATCTGTGCAGCGAGATCCTCCAGGTCAACACGCCGTCGAAGCTGGCGGCCGATCTGTCCTATCGGGAAATGGGCCATGACATCTCCTGCAATCTGGGCTCGTTGAACATCTCCCGGGCCATGGCCGGCGGGGATTTAGCCGGCACGGTGGACACCGCGGTCCGCGCGCTGACCGCGGTGTCCGAGCACACGGACATCGAATCGGTGCCATCCGTGGCCGCGGGCAATGCTGCGTCCCATGCGATCGGGTTGGGGCAAATGGACCTACACGGTTATCTTGCCGGGCAACACATACACTACGGCAGCACCGAGGGCATCGACTTCACCGACGCCTATTTCCGCACGGTCGCCTACCACGCTCTGCGGGCCTCGAACCGTCTGGCGATCGAACACGGACGGACCTTCGCCGGCTTCACAGATTCGGCCTACGCGAATGGCAGCTATTTCGACCGCTATACGGAACAGGAGTGGGAACCGGCCACCGTGCGAGTGCGCGAACTGTTCGCCGATGCCGGTATCGCCTGGCCCAGCGTGGCCGATTGGTGTGCCCTGCGCGATTCGATTAGGACCCACGGGATCTACAACGCCTATCTGCAGGCCGTCCCGCCCACCGGCTCGATCAGCTACATCAACCACGCGACCGCCTCGATCCACCCGATCGCGGCCCCGATCGAAATCCGCAAGGAGGGGAAGCTGGGCCGCGTGTACTACCCGGCCGCCCATCTGCGCGACGACAATCTGGACTATTTCCAAGACGCCTACGAAATCGGCTACGAGAAGATCATCGACACCTACGCCGCGGCCGGACAGCACGTCGACCAAGGACTATCCCTGACCCTGTTCTTCAAGGACACCGCCACCACCCGCGACATCAACAAGGCGCAGATCTACGCCTGGCGCAAGGGCATCAAGACCCTGTACTACATCCGCCTGCGGCAGCAGGCCCTGCCCGGGACCGAGGTCGCAGGTTGCGTGTCCTGCACCCTGTAACCCCGGTGCCCCGGCATGTTCGGACACTGCATGGCCGGGGCCTCGGGCCCGGTCCCCGGAAACCCACCAAACGAAAGAGGGAAAGCACTCGATGACCACCACCCAGGGGACGGACGCCACCTACACCGCACGCTCCGCCACCCCGCCGTTCTACCGCCACGACCCGGCTGCCCGACTGCGCCCGGTCAACTGGAACCGGGTCACAGATGAGAAGGACCTGGAGGTCTGGAACCGGTTGACCGCGAACTTCTGGTTGCCGGAGAAGGTGCCGCTGTCCAATGACATACCCGCCTGGAACCGGATGGACGCACAGGAACGCACCCTGACCATGCGGGTGTTCACCGGACTGACCATGCTGGACACCGTGCAGGCCACCGTGGGCGAGATCTGCCAGATCCAGGACGCGCGTACGGAACACGAACAGGCCGTGTACACGAACATCGCATTCATGCAGTCGGTGCACGCACGGTCCTATTCCTCCGTCTTCTCCACCCTGACGTCGACCCCGCAGATCGACGCGGCCTACACCTGGGCGGTGGACAACGATCTGCTGCAGACCAGGTGCAAAAAGGTTCTGGAGCACTACTACGGTGACGACCCGCTCAAACGCAAGGTGTCCTCGACCCTGTTGTCATCCTTGCTGCTCTACGCCGGCTTCTACCTGCCCCTGCACTTCTCCGTGCATGCGACGCTGACGAACACCGCTGATATGATCCGGCTGATCCTGCGGGACAAGGCCGTCCACGGGTACTACTCCGGCTACAAGTACCAGCGCGGGCTGGAGACACATCCACGGGCGGAACAAGACGCGATGCGCGATTTCACCTATGGGCTGCTCGATGAGCTGTACGAACTGGAGCTTGCGTACTCCGGAGAGCTCTACGAGCCGCTGGGCCCGATGGACGATGTCGCGGTATTCGTCCGCTACAACGCGAACAAGGCCCTGATGAACCTGGGCTACCCCGCCCGCTTCGCACCCGAGGACACCCAGGTCAATCCGGAGATTCTGGCGGCTCTGGCCCCCGGCGCCGACGAGAACCACGACTTCTTCTCCGGTTCCGGCTCCAGCTACGTCATCGGCCGGGCCGAGGACACCGCCGACGACGACTGGGAGTTCTGAGGACAGCACGGGAAGTTCCAGGGCTTCCCCGGCCCTCATGCGCCGATAAACTTGAGGCCATGTCTGTATCCGAACTGTCCGCCAGCACGCAGAACTATCTGAAGGTGATCTGGAGTCTGACCGAATGGTCCGATGCTCCGGTGACGGCCAAGTCGATTGCGGTCAAGAGCGGCCTCAAGCTATCCAGCGTCTCGGATGCGATCCGCCGGCTCAGCACCCAGGGACTGCTGACCCATGCTCCCTATGGGGCCGTGGAGCTGACCGAGGCGGGTCGCGCCGGTGCACTGGCGATGGTGCGCAGGCATCGCTTGATCGAAACCTTCCTGGTGGAGACCCTGGGCTATCGGTGGGATCAGATCCACGACGAGGCCGAAAACCTCGAACACGCCGTCTCCGACTTCATGGTCGAGCGGATCGACGAACTCCTGGGCTCGCCACAGCGCGACCCGCACGGCGATCCGATCCCGGCCAGGGACGGCGCCGTTACCAGACCCGATGCCGTGTTGCTGACTCAGATCGAGCCTGGTTCCCAAGTCCTGGTGGAGCGGATCTCGGATGCCGACCCCCAGCTGCTCCAGTTCTTCCGCGAGCGCGGGGTGGTCCCCGGGGTGTGCCTGGAGGTGGGTGAGGGACAACCGTATTCTGGTGCGATCGCCCTCACCCCGGTGACTGAGGCCTCGGCTGCGGTTGCGGCGGGCGCGGATGCCGCCGTTGCACCGGAGGCAGCGGGTCCGGAGTCGGCGGCGCCCGTGGAACTGGGCCGGGCGGCGGCCGAGGCCGTCTACGTGTCTCTGCAGAGCTGACACAGCGGGCGGTCGATCGCCCGAGGCCCCTGGATCGGGGACTCGAATCATCCCATGCGCTGCGGCCAGGTCAGACCCGGCCCGGGCCGAACTGAGCCCGGGTTAGACCCCGGCCGACTGGACCCCCGCGTTCATATCGGGGACCACACCCGGGTTCATCTTGGGCGCCTTCGCCTTGCCCCCATCCTTCGCACCAGGCTTCGCACCGCCTTGAGCCGGACCCTTGGCACCGCCCTTCTTCGCAGCGGAACCACCGGCCTGGGCTCCCGCGGTGGTCTTCTTGCCCTGTTGGATGTCCGCCGCGGTCCGCCGGATCTCGTCGAAGGTGGCGTAGAAGGCATCGCCGGGGCAGTCGGTGTCGCCCACATCGCGGTGGCCCACGATGGTCTTGATCTTCTTGCCCTCGACCGATGTGGTGCCCTGTGCCGGGACCTTGCCCAGGGACAGCTTCCAGGCCACGGCACCCGCCACGGCGTCCCTGGTCTTCTTCGGTGGGGCAGTCTTGGCATAGTCGCCGATCACCGAGATGCCGAAGGTTCCGTTGTTGACCTCCGAGGCGTGGGCGCCGATCACGGGCTTGTCGATTCCGCCGGCCCGGCCCTCCCACAGCCGACCGTACTTATCGGCGAGCATGTTGTAGCCGATGTCGGACCAGCCGCGCCCCTCTTTGTGGAAGGTCTGGATACCGCGCAGGATCGCGGGGACGTCCTCGGGCGAGTAGTCCTTATTGCCGTCTGTGTGGTGGATGACGGCGGCCTTGACCTTGTCCGCCGTCCGGGGCTTGTCCTTCGGCCCGCTGGCTCCCCAGTTCTTGCGCGAGGCGAACTTCGGTCGCTGCACCGGCCCCGCTTTGGACTTCGCAGCGGGCTTGGGCTTCGCACCCGCCTTGGGCTTGGCCGCCACCGCCGAGGCCCGAGCCGCCATGGGCGCGACTTGGTACGCCCGCTGCTCGCCGGCGCCCGGCTCGGCGCTGCCCTGTGACTCACCGGCACCCTGTTGTTCGGCTCCGGGACTGATCAGGGTGGGCGCATTGTCGGCCACCGCCTTGGCGTCCGAGTCCAACCGGTGCGGATCAATCAGGAAGGCGCGCGCGTTCTTCGGCACGCCGCCATCGCCCAGGATCCGCAGTTGGGCCTGCTGGGCCCCGGTGACGTAGTACGGGTCGGTGCCGGTGCTCCCACCGCCGGAGGACTCGCCTCCCTCTGCGCCGCCACCTTCTGGGGTCGCGTGCAGATGAGTCCAGTCGGACCAACCGTCCGCGGTCTTGGTGCGCACCTCGAATTCGACCCTGACGTCGGAATCGTCGAAGAGCACCCCGATCACGCTCGGCGAATCCGCCGGCAGGTCGACGACATCGGACAGCGCCGCGATCGTCACCCCGTCCCCGGTCCGGGTGCCGGCCGGCTTCCGATGCAGGTCCGGGGCCGAGGCCTCGGCCTGGGAACCGCCCGTCCCGCCGGCCGATGGCACTGCTCGGGTGCCGGCGCCCGGCGCACCCAGCGCCAGGGCGAGACCGCGGGCATGGCTCGTGACCGCCTGGGTGAACCGCTCGCCGATCCCCGCCAGGGCGGCCGGGGACAACAGCGCCCCGGGCAGTGCGGCGGTGGACTGCGGGCCGGCCGCCTGCTCGCGCGCCTGGGCCGTGGACGTGGACCCGTCGGTGGCGCCGGGAGTCAAAATGCCGGAAGCACTGACGGCGCTCAGCGGATAGTCCGAGGTGGTGGGCGCCGGAGGTGCCGCCGCGGTCGATGCCTGGGCCGGCACACCGATTCCGATGGCCACACTCAGCACGGTGCCGCAGGTCAGGGCACGCAGAAGGCGATGCATAGAGGTCCTCTCCAGGGGAAGGTTGGTGGAACCGGGGTCAGGCTATCCGCTGGGGGAACGCCCGTGCAATGCTCCCGGCCCCTTCGGCGCGGCGGACCCATCGGATTCGGTGGGCGCCATGCGTGAGATCGCTCGCTCTACCCGAGCACACGCTTCAGATCACCTATACCCTTAGGTATGCTTTAGCTTCGGCATATTCCTGTGCCACAGCCTGCTCAGAGGAATCCATGATCGACGTTCGCGCTGATATCGTCCGCCCTTCGGCCGCCCTGGCCTCGCACTACCGCGCCCTGGGCTACTGGGAGGATGAGTCCCTGCCGGTATTCATGCGCGCCAGGGCACTGCGCTTCGCAGACAATATCGCCGTCACCGGCCCCACCGTGGCCGTTCCCGGGGCCGCGGCGGCCCCCACCGCCCTGACCTACCGCGAGCTCGACGCCGACGCCACCGCATTCGCCGCGCGCCTGGCGGCCGCCGGGGTGAGCGCTGGCCAGGCAGTGATCGTGCAGGTGCCCAACAGCGTGGAGTTCCTGTCGGCGCTGTTCGGCGTGTTCTATCTGGGCGCGGTGCCGATCTTCGCACTGCCCGCCCACCGCGAAACCGAACTGGCCCACTTCACCCGGCTGGCCGGGGCCACCGCGCACGTCGTGGTCGGCTCCCAGCAGCAGCGGGAGACCTCGGCGAAGCTGGCCGAGGCCCTGACCGCCGAGGGCATCGTCGCTCCCCTGACCATCGACGTCTCCCGCCCGCCGTCGGCGACCGAGCTCGCGGCCGGCGCCGCGACTGCAACCGGCTCCACGGCCGAAACCGCGACGGACGACACGTCCTTCCACGACGGCCGGGCCGACGACCTGGCCTTCCTGCAGGTCTCCGGCGGGACCACCGGCGTGCCCAAGCTGATCCCGCGTACCCACACCGACTACCTCTACACGGTGCGCGAATCCGCCGCGATCTGCCGGGTCACCGAGGACACGCGGATGCTGGTCTGCCTGCCGGCGGCACACAATTTCGCAATGAGCTCGCCGGGCATCCTCGGCGTCCTCCACGCCGGCGGCACGATCGTCATGGCCGGCGACCCCAGCCCCCGCACGGCGTTCAAACTCATCGCCGAACACCGCATCACCATGGCCTCCCTGGTACCCCCGCTGTTGCAGGCCTGGCTGGCCTCGCCGGCGCGCACCCGCTTCGACCTGTCCAGCCTCGAGACGATCCAGGTGGGCGGCGCTCCCCTGCCGGCCACCACCGCGCAGCGCGTGGCCCCGGAACTGGGCGCGACCCTGCAGCAGGTCTTCGGAATGGCCGAGGGCCTGGTCAACTACACGCGTCTGAACGATCCGATCGACACGATCGTGCACACCCAGGGCCGGCCGATCAGCCCAGACGACGAGGTCCTCATCGTCGACGAGGCGGACAATCCGGTGCCCGACGGCACCGAGGGACTGCTGCTGACCCGCGGGCCGTACACGATCCGCGGATACTTCCGCGCGCCGCGGGTCAACGCCGATTCCTTCACCGCCGACGGCTTCTACCGCACCGGCGACCTGGTGATCCGCAGACCCGACGGCTACCTGTCCGTGACCGGCCGCATCAAGGACCAGATCAACCGGGCCGGGGAGAAGATCGCCCCCGAAGAAGTCGAGGAGGCCCTGCTGAGCCACCCCGCAGTCGCCGATGCCCTGGTGTTGGGCCTGCCCGACGAGTACCTGGGCGAGAAGATCCTGGCCGTGGTCCTGCCGCGCGAGGACATCGCCAAGGCCGACTGGCCGACGGCATCCGAGCTGCTCGACCACGTGCGGGCATCGGGCCTGGCCCGCTTCAAGGTCCCCGACCGCCTGGAGGTGGCCGCGACCCTGCCGACGACCGGCGTGGGCAAGAACAACCGCCGCGCCCTGCGCACCCGTGTCCTGGCCGAACCCCAGGAGGCCGAGGCCGGCAGCACACCATCCGAACACACCGCCGGCGCGCCGGCCCAAGCCGCAAAGGACATGGCATGACCACAACACCGCTCGACCTCGACTCCGCGTGGACCAGCTGGCTGCAGGATGCCTTCTCCCGCATTCTGAAGGACCCGCAGGCCGCCCAGAACCTGCTGGCCGCCCCCGAAGCCGATATCTTCGAGGCCGGATTCGACTCCCTGCGCACCTTCACGCTGTCCGATGAGCTGTTCGCCGCCGGCGTGGACGTGGACTTCGCGCAGATCGTCGAACAGCCCACCACCGCCTTCCTGGCCCAGTGCATCCGGGATTCCGGCGCCTCGGCCCCGGCCTGAGCGCCGCATCTTCTAAGCGCCACACTTCCTGAGCACTTCGCCCCCACCTCCTACACCAGCCCGACCGAACCCGAGGATATGAACGCAATCCCGCTCTCCCCCGCCCAGCGCGGGCTCTTCTTCGCCCAGGAACTCGACCCGGGAACCCCCGCGTACACGACCGCCGAGCTCGTGGAATTCGACGGCCCACTGGACGTCGAGGTACTCGCCGCAGCCCTGGAGCGCGCCTACGCGGAGTTCGAACAGCTGCGTGTGAGCGTGCACACCTCGGCCGCGGAAGCAGGAGTGGAAGCAAGCGCGGAAGCCGACGCCGCGTGCGAGGCCGAGGAGGCGGGCGGCGAGCAGGGCCCCGTCCAGGTGCTCCACCCGGCCGGGCCCGCCCTGGAGATCGTCGAGGACGAGGACCCCCGGGCCTGGCTCGAAACCGCCCTGGACACCCCCTTCGACCTGGGGACCGGACCCGTGGTTCGCACCGCGCTGCTGCGCGAGGACGGACGCTCACTGTGGTTCCACGCGACGCACCATGTGGCCATCGACGGCTTCGGTTTCATGGTCTTCGCCCGCCGGGTCGCGGCCCTCTACACGGAGATCGCGCAGGGCGCCGGAACCGATTCGACCGGTCCCGATTCACAGGCGCACCCGGCCACTCCCAGCCGGGCCAAACGCCCGACCCCCGCTCTGGCCGAACTGGTCGCCGAGGCCCGTGCGCTGGAAGCCGCGGAGGCCTCGGCCGATGCGGAATTCTGGAATCCGCGGCTGGACCGGATGACAGAATCCAGTTCGATCGCCGGCCGGATCGCGACGCCGGCACGGCACGCGCAACGCCACACAATCGACGTATCGGCGGACACCCAACAGGCACTGCTGCGCGCCGGGCGCGCCCTGGGCACCCCGTGGACCACCATCGCCGAGGCCGCCTTCTCCACCTATCTGTGGCGCTTCCTGGCACCCTCCTCCGAGGCCGAGGTCCCCGCCGTGCGCATCGGCATCCCCCACCTCAACCGGTTCCGGCCGGGGCGGGGGCGGTTGGCCAGGGCGGGCGCCGTGTGCACCGCGATGAACGTCCTGCCGCTGAGCCTGGCCGGGACCGCCGAGGCCCTGACCGTGGGCGGCGCGGTTGAGGCCCTGGTGGCCGAGCACTCGGCGGTGGCCGGTCACACCGAGGCCCGGCAGGAGGACCTGACGCGCAGCCTGGCCCGCAGTGGCGCAGGCCAGCTGTTCGGTCCGCAGGTCAATCTGCTGCCCTTCGAATCGGCCCTACACTTCGGCGCTGCCGCCGGCACCATCCGGAATCTGACGGCCGGCCCGGTCGAGGATATGACCTGGTGCCTGCGCGGGGCCCTGGGACGCGGCACCGTGCGCCTGGAGATCGACGTCAACCCCGATCTGTACCCGGCGGGGTCGGCCGCGGCCCATGCCGGCCGCCTGGCAGCCTGGCTGCGCACCTTCGCCGAGGCTGCGGGCAGTGGCGCCGAAATCGCCTCGGCCGCCACCGGGAAAGCGGCCGACGCCGCCACTGGCAGTCCCACGACCCGAATCGTGGACCTCGAACTGATGGATGCCGCGGACCGCGCCCGGATGGCCGAATGGACCGGGGCACACCGCGAGTATCCGCGCCGCACCCTGCCACAGGCCTTCGTCGAACAGGCCGGGCGCACCCCCGAAGCCCCGGCTCTTATCTGGGACGATGCCACAGGCCGCACCCACAGCTGGACCTACGCCGAACTGCTCGACCGGGCGGGCGCTCTGGCCCGCACACTGCGAGAGCTGCACGAGCAGAGCACCTCGCACGAACACAGCGACGCGCGGGACGACCTCGGTCCCTGGACGGTGGGCGTTGCCCTGCCGCGCGGCCCCGAACTCTTCGCGGCCCTCTACGCCACCCAGTTGGCCGGTGCGGCCTATGTCCCCTTGGACCCCGACCAGCCGGCCGCGCGGCTGGCCGATATGGTCGCCGATGCCCGTGTCACCCTGGCCTTCGCCACCGCCGAGACCCGGGACCTGCTGCCGGCCGGCGTGACGGTGCTGGACCCCGTTTCACGTGAAACACGGCTCTCCGACGGAGCCCCCGAAACTCCCGGAGCCCCCGAAGCATGGTGGGCTGGAGCCGAGGACCCGGCCTATGTCCTGTTCACCTCGGGCTCGACGGGCCGGCCCAAGGGCGTCGTCGTCGGCCAGGCCGCAATCGACAACCGCCTGGAGTGGATGCAGGAGCTCTACCCCCTGCATCCAGGGGACCACGTCGCACACAAGACGCCGATCAGCTTCGACGTGTCCCTGTGGGAGCTGTTCTGGCCCCTGCGGGTGGGGGCAGCGATCGTCATCACCGCGCCCGGCGCCCACCGTGACCCGCGTGCCCTGGCCACCACCTTCCGCCGCCACCGCGTCGATACCGTGCACTTCGTGCCCTCGATGCTCCACGCCTTCCTCAGCGATTCCGTCGCACTGGCCGAGCTCGGCGACACACCCGCCCTGCGGCGGATCTTCTGCTCGGGCGAGGCGTTGCCCGGCACCCTGGTCCAGGCCTCGGCCCGGGGACTGGGGATCGCGCCGATCAACCTCTACGGCCCCACCGAGGCCGCCGTCGACGTCACCCACTGGGACTGCGATCCGGCGGTCGACCTCGCCGATGTGCCGATCGGCCGGCCCGTGCCGAACGTCCGCTGCCATGTGCTCGACCCCGCCGGGCGCCCCTGCCCCGCCGGCATGACCGGCGAACTGGTGCTGGCCGGCGTGCAGGTGGCCGAAGGCTACATCGGCCGGCCCGAGGCGACGGCCAAGGCCTTCCTCGCCGAACCGGCCGAACTGCGCGGGGCCGCCTCGGCGCCCGGGGACACGGAACCGTCGGCAGAGCCAGGCGGCATGCGCCCCGCACCCCCGGCGCACACCCGCATGTACCGCACGGGCGACCGGGCGCTGTGGCGCGAGGACGGTGTGCTGCTCTACCGCGGGCGCCTGGACGACCAGGTCAAGGTGCGAGGACAGCGGGTCGAACCCGGCGAGATCCGCGCCGTGCTGGCGCGCGTGCCCGGGGTGGACAACCTGGAGATCCTGGCGGTCACAGGCTCCGGGGAGACCCGCCTGATCTGCTATTACTCCCTGGCCGAGGCGGCCGCCGGCTCGGCTAACGGCACGGGCACGACCTCGGTGGGCACTTCCCCCGCCCACTCAACCGCCGTCCCCGGCACCCCCTCCCCCGACCCGGCCACCGTCCGCGCTGCCCTACAGGCCGCGGCCCTGGCCGAACTGCCCGCGGCCATGCGCCCGAGCGCCTACGGCCTGGTCGAACACTGGCCCCTGACCGTCAGCGGCAAGACCGACCGCAGGGCGCTGAGCGCGCTGCCGGCCGAGGTCGTGGGAGCCTCGGGCCAGGGCACCGCCGGCCCGGGGGCACGGGCCGCGGGCAATCTGCTCGAACAGGAGATCGCGCGGGTCATGGGCGAGATCCTGCAGACCGTGACACCTAGGCCGGACGAGGACTTCTTCGCCCTGGGCGGCTCGTCCCTGACCGCGCTGCGACTGCTCACCGCGGTCGAGGCGATCGCCGGGCACCGCGCGAACCTCGCCGATGTCTTCGCAGCCCCCACCGCGCGGACGCTCGCCGCCAGGCTGACACCGGACGCCGCCGCCTCTAGGCAGAGTGGCCCAGGGGCGGGCACCGACTTCGGCGATCCACTCGGCGCCGTGTTCCGGCTGCGCGCAGGGGATGCGGACCAGGTGCCGCTGGTGGCGCTGCCCCCGGCCGGCGGCCTGGGCTGGTGCTGGGCCGGACTATTGCGCCACCTGCCGGCCGACAGGCCCATCTACGTCATCCAGGTCGAGGGCATGAACACCGGCAGCCCGGTCGAACACCCCGATCTGCACTCCTGGGCCCAGCGCATCGCCAAACTGCTCGAGCCGGTCACCGGAACCACGGGCGTCGATCTGCTGGGCTGGTCGATCGGCGGAATGCTGGCCCAAGAGCTCGCGGTGACCCTGGACGCGGCCGGCCGGACCGTGCGCAGTGTGACCCTGCTCGACGCCTATCCGGCCGAGCAGTGGGCCAAGCAGCCGCTGCCCGATGAGCGGGAGACCCTGATCGGCCTGCTGCGCATGGCGGGCCTGGAGCCTGCGGAGGGGGAAGCGCTGGACCACGATTCCGTCCTGGCCCACCTGGCCGCCGACGGTTCGACCTTCGCCGGCCTGCAGCCCCAGGTGATCTCCGCCTGTATGCACAATGTGCGGGCCTCGGCCCGGATGATCCACGCCTCCGCGCACCGGACGTGGCAGGGCGACCTACGCTTCTTCGCCTCGGCGGATTCGCTGGCCCAGGGCTTCGACCCGGCCGGTTGGGCAGCCCATGCAACGGGCGCGATCGAGGTCACGACCCTGCCGGTGCACCACGGCCTGATGGTCCGCGAACCCGCGATCGCCCAGGTAGCGCAGTGGCTGCGACACATGGCCGAGCGGCCCGCCGAGCTCACCGGAGGGCTGCCGTTTCCAGTCGGTCGATAACGGTGAACGGGGCACTGCTCCGGGTCGCCACCGCAGCCGAGGTCCTGGCCGAGCTGAGCGCCCCCGAGGCCCTGGACGCCCTGAGCGAGGCCGAACGCGACCGGATGGAGCGCCTCCGGCTGCCGGCTGACCGCAGGGATTTCCTGGCCGCCCACGTGCTGGTGCGCCTCATCGCCGCGCAGTGGCTTGGCGCCGGCCCGGAGTCGCCCGCCGCACCGGAACCGGGAGCGGTGGAGATCGTGCAGAGCTGCGCCGTCTGCGGCGGACCGCATGGGGCGCCGCGCATCAAGGGACGCCCCGACCTGCAGGCGAGCATGTCGCATTCCCGCGGCTTCGTCGCCGCCGCCGTGGCCCGGGTGCCGGTCGGCATCGACGTCGAGGCCCTGGCCGGGATCGAGGTCCCCGCCGGGGCCCTGCACCCGGCCGAGCAGGAGGTCCTGCAGGCGGCATCGCCCGCGGCCACAGCCTCGTACACCGGACCGGCCGCCGCCCAGCTCTGGGTCCGCAAGGAGGCGCTGGTCAAGACCGGCGCGCTGGCCCTGGAACAGGCGGGCGGGGTCGATGTGCGGGACGACCGATGCCGCGGCGCGCGGATCGACGACCTCGCAGCGCCCCCGGGGGCCGTGGCGGCCCTGGCCCTGCTGACCGACTGAATGGACCTTAGCCGGCGGGGTCCTCGGCGTGGCGCCTGGCCAGGTCCAGCACGACCGCGGCGATCTCGGCGGGATGCGATTCGGGCAGCCAGTGCGATGCGCCCTCCAGCGGCACAAAGGTGTAGGGACCCTCGACGTAGTCCCCGCTCAGTCGTGCTGTGGCCGGGGCGAAGGCCACGTCCTCGCTGCCCCAGACGTAGGCGGTGGGCACCGTGATGGGGGTGCTGGGCAGCTGTTCGCCCGTGCCCAGTGCCCGGTAGTACTTCAGGGTGGAATCGAAGGCGCCCGGTGCGGCGAACCTTTCCACGTACGAGGCCGCGAGCGCCGGGGCGACCGCTCCCCCGTACATGTCGATCAGGCGCTTTCCCCCATCGCGCAGCAGGGTCCGCGCGACGCCGTCGGGATGGTGCCGGATCGATCGCAGGTAGGCCATCCGCTCATACTGGTCCGGGTCGTTCTTGATCTGCAGCCCGTGGGCGATCGGGTGCGAGGTCGACACGACGGTGCAGGTGTAGAGGCGTTCGGGGTGGGTCGCGGCGAAGGGCCAGGCGACGATGCCGCCCCAGTCGTGGCCGACCAAGTGGAAGCGGTCCAGGTCGGCGGCCGCAGTCAGCTGGGCCAGATCTGCCACCAGGTTGGCGACGCAGTAGTCCTCCACCTGTTCCGGCCTGGCCCCGGGCGAGTAGCCGCGCTGATCATAGGCGAGGATGGACATTCCGGCGGCCAACAGCGCGCTGGCTGTGCCCTCCCAGCAGGATGCGTATTCCGGCCAGCCGTGCACCAGGACGGCCGTGCCCAGGCTCTCATCGGGCCGGGCCGGGGTGGCCCGGAAGGCGGAGAAGTCCCCGGTGCCGATCGACAGGGTCGTGGCCGAGGCCTCGGCCACGTGTGGCAGCGCCGCCAGGCGGGCGGCCACGGACGCATTGTCGTAGGGGGCGCCGAGCGGGGGTTCGACGGTGGATGAAGTCGATGGAACGGACATGCTCGGCCTCCTTGCCGATCGGATTCCGCGTACTCGACCAACCTACAACGGCGGGGCCGCGTGCCCACTCGGTTGCACACCCCGCAGGTGACGATCCTCAGTCCTGCAGGTCCCGCAGTTCGATGGCCAACCACAGTTCGAACCGCTGGTCCGCCACGTCGAGGGATCTGCCGCTGACCTGTTCCACCGGTGCCAGCCTGGTCCGCAGGGTGTGCCGGTGGATGCCCAGACTGTGCGCCGCCTGTTCCATATTGCCGTTGGCCCTCAAGTACCCGCGCAGCGCCGCCAGCAGGCTGCTGCTCTGCGCATGGGAGTCGATGTCCTCGAGGATTTCAGCGCAGAACGCGGCCCGGTCGTCCGTAGTCCCCATCGCCAGCAGGGTCCGGAATCCGTCGACCGCGGACAGCTCCGCGACCGGCAGACCGCGCGACTCCGCGATCCCCAGCGCGCGTCTGGCCTGCTGTGCGCACCGGCTGATCGACCCGAGCCCGGTCGAGGTCCCGAGCCCGGCCCGGACGCCGCTCTCGGCTGACCGGACGCCACCCTCCACGGACCACTCGGCCCGCTCAGATCGCCCGGTCCGCGGCGGCAGTCTGCGCAGGCCGGATTCGAGCGCGCGCACCAGCCCTTCGCCCGGATCGCAGACCAGGGCCGTGGTCCCCGTGGAATCGGCATGATAGACAAGCTCCGAGCAGGCCCGCTCCAACGATGAGTCGAGGATAAGGCAGTCGGTCTCATCGAGGCGGTGCGAGAACCTCACGACACGCGCGCCGGCGCATTCGATCCCCGCCCTGGCCAGCTGGAAGACCGCGTCGACCTCGGAATGCGGTTTCGACACCAGCGCGCCCACGACGGCCTCCCGGCGCCGGCGGTTCTGCTGTCCTGCCGAATACCGCAGTTCCAGGAGCACGCTCAGTTGGGAGACGACCATGCTGAGCAGCGCCTGGTCGTCGAAGCCGGCCTCCCCCGTCCTGGCGGCGATCATGATCCCGCGCAGGTTTCCCTGGGTCCCCAGCGGAGAGACCTGGGCGAATTCGTCCTCTCCCGCCCCCTCGCTCAACGACCAGCGCATCCCCTGGGGCAGGTGGACCACGATGTCGTCCACGAACCGCGCGAGCAGGGCATCGGCCCCCGGCCCGTGCTGCGCGATGATATGCAGCGCAGGGTCGGCAACGACCGCCGAGAAGCCGCTGACATCGTAGAGCACCCCGAGCACCTCGGCGACCCCGTTGTGGCGGGTCGCCGCATGGCCTAGCCTCGATTTTTCACGGGTTGGGGTTTGTGCTTGATCGCGGCGTCGTTGTCTCATGTTGTAGGTGATTGTACTGTTCGGGTGTGATGTGCCTGCGCGTGTCGCCGCGGTGGTCGGGCCGTTCC
>NZ_JANIJY010000026.1:0-39868 GCF_024580695.1 Brevibacterium sp. 91QC2O2
ACGCTCGTACTCGCGAACGAACTCACGGACCTCTTCGACGGTGAATCCCACAACGCTGACCATGCGAGATCACTCTCCTTTGCTTGATCGTGACTGACTCACAACCAGCTTGGCAAAGAGGGCACATACGCATATACGCGTATGTGTTGCAGGTTTGCGCATGCGATGTGCCGGCCGCACAGGACCGAGACCGTCCGAGGGCCTCAGCGCTGCTGTTTGAGCGCGCCGAGGACCGCGGTGACCAGGGGCGAGCGCAGGGCCTCGGGCCGGATCGAGGCCCAGTAGCTGATCCGACGGGTGAAGTCGGGGACGACGCGCACCAGTTCGGAGTCCCCGGGGTGCTCGCCGGCCATGAACACCGGCAACAGGCCCACGCCCATCCCCGCGATGGTCGCACGGACCTGCGCCTCGACGGAGTTCGAGGAGACGAAACCGGCCGTCGTGGGAATCGAGTCGACGGCCCCGTCGAGTGCGTCGACGTCCAGGGAATGCTCCGGATAGTAGACGATCCGGTGTCCGGCCAGGTCCGGCAGAGCCTCGGGGGTGCCCACCCGGCGCAGATAGTCCCAGCTGGCGAACAGCCCCAGGGAGTACTTGCGCAACGGGTGCAGCGTCGAGTTGCTCACCTGCGGTTTGTCGACGACGACCTCGATGTCCATCCCCGTGCGGTACCTGCGCGCCTTGCGCGTGACGGTGTTGAGTTCCAACTGCAGTCCCGGATGCTGCCGCTGCAGGGCCGCCAGGGCGGGAATCGCGAAGTGCAGGACGAAGGCCTCGGGGGCGGCGATGCGCACCGTGCCCACCAGCTCGCCGGTGCCTGTCTGGGCCGTGGCCGAGGTGATGCGCAGCAGGGCCTGTTCGATCGCCTCGGCGGCGGGCAGGAGCTCCCTGCCCTGGCCGGTCAGTTCGTACCCGCCGGCCGCAGCCGTCAGGACCCGCTGCCCGATCGCCTTCTCCAGCGCCGCGATGCGCCGCGAGATTGTCGTGTGGTTGACTCCCATGCGCTGGGCCGCAGCGGTGTACTTGCCCAGTCTGGCGACGGTCAGCAGGGTCAGCAGGTCGTCGGGGGCGATGTGCGGGTGCACAACCGGTTTCTCGCTGGCGTTCATGGATTGAATGATATCGGCGCGCCGGGTGCGGCATGACCGGGCGGGGTCGGGCCGGGTGCTCCCGGACGGGCCCGGTACTCCTGGACGGACCCTTGGTGGATGCCTGCCGCGGTTACGATGGGCGGGGAGGATTCATGAACGACGATGAGCGCAGCGCGGCCGACGAGCACCTCGTCGACGGCCATCCGATCGACGAGCGCACCGCGCTGGCCCGCCGGGTGTTCCCCGACGGCGAGGAACCCGATCCGCGCTTCACCCTGGCCAATGAGCGGACGTTCCTGGCCTGGACGCGCACCTCGCTGGCCTTTCTGGCCGGCGGCATCGCCCTGGAGGCGGTGCCGCTGCACGGGGTTCCCGACTGGATGCGCACCCTGCTGGGCGTCTTCGTCATCGTGGTGGGCCTGGCGATCTCGGCCGGCGCCGCCGTGCACTGGATCCACGTGGAGCGGGCCATGCGCCATTCCCGCGCGCTGCCGCTGCCGGCGATCATCCCGCTGCTGTCAGCGGCCGCCGTGCTGGCCTGCGTCATCGCCCTGGTGATCGTGCTGCTGTGAAGGATCCCCGCCCCCATCAGGACCTCGGCTTGCAACCCGAGCGCACGGCGCTCACATGGACGCGGACCACCGTGTCCTTCCTGGTCGCGGCCGCCATCCTGTTGAAGTGGACGGGGAACTTCGGCTGGCCCATCCTGGTGCTGGTCGCGGGCCTGGCGATCACAGGACTGCTCGTCCTGGCCCGCCAGCGCATCCGCTATACGCGCGGCGCCCGGGGCATTGTGGGCGGCCGAGTGCGGCCGAACCTGCGGGCCGTCATCACCCTGACGTGCTGCCTGTGGGCGATCGGGATCGCCGAGCTCGTCCTCCTGCTGCTGTCGAGCTGAAGCCCCGCGCCGCAGGCCACGCGCAGGCCCGCTGAGACGGGCCGCAGGTCCAGCGCCCGCCGATTCCAGCTCATCGGATCTCTGCGCTCGTGCACATTCCGGGTGCGAAGTTTCTGCGCCCGTGCACATGACGCAGGTCACCAAGTCAGGGGCAAACGGCCTAGAGTGGGGAGACGAGACATAGCTGGATGTGAATCATACGGATGCAAGGAGGCATCGATGGCTACAATCGCGTGGATCGGGCTGGGGAACATGGGCCGCCCGATGACCAAGAACCTGGTGGCGGCCGGCCACACCGTCAAGGGCTTCGACCTGGTACCCGAGGCCGTCGCCGCGGCGGCCGCCGACGGCGTGACACCTGCGGTCTCGGCTGCCGATGCCCTGGCGGGCGCCGATATCGCCTTCACCATGTTGCCCAAGGGCGAACACTGCCGCGCGGCCTACTTCGGCGATGACGGCATCTTCGCCCTGGCCTCGCAGGACACCCTGCTGGCCGACTCCTCGACGATCGACGTCGCCACGGCCAAGGACCTGCACCAGGCGGCGCGCGAACACGGTTTCCGCTTCATCGACTCGCCGGTCTCCGGCGGTGTCACGGGTGCGGCGGCCGCGACGCTGACGTTCATGCTTGGCGGGACCGACGCGGATGTCGCCGAGGCCCGACCGATCATCGACGTGATGGCCGGCAACGTCTTCCACGCCGGCGGCGACGGCGCGGGTCAGGCGGCGAAGATCGTCAACAACATGCAGCTGGCCATCAGCATGCAGGGCGTGGTCGAGGGCGCGGTGCTGGCCCAGCGCCTCGGCCTGGATCCCAAGACCTTCTTCGACATCGCCAAGGTGTCCTCGGGCGATTCCTGGCCGCTGCGCACCTGGTACCCGGTGCCCGGCGTCAGCCCGACGGCGGCCTCGAACAACGGCTTCGAGCCCGGTTTCTCCACGATGCTCATGCACAAGGACGTGGGCCTGGCACTGGCCGGCGCACAGGAGGCCGGGATCGACCTGCCGGCCGCCACCCTGGTGCACGAGAACCTGTCCAAGCTCATCGAAGAGGGCCTGGGGAACAAGGACACGACGATCCTGATCAAGCAGATCGATCCGAACGCGGAGGGCCTGCCGCAGGACTGATCCGGCGGGACCGACCGGATGCCGGTCCGGCAGCAGCCCGACCGCACCCACTCAGGCCGCACCCACTCAGGCCGAGGCCGCACCCGGGTTCCGAGGAATCGGAACCCGGGTGCGGCCTCGGCGTCGTAGAGGGGCTGCCCTAGATGGTGGGCTTGGGGCGGGCGCCGAAGACGCTCGAGCCCACCCGGACCATGGTCGCGCCCTCGGAGATTGCCAGTTCGAAGTCGCCCGACATGCCCATGGACAGCTCCAACGAGGTCTCGTCGAGCAGCCCATCGGCGTGCAACTGATCGCGCAGGGTGCGCAGGGCGGCGTAGCTGGGGCGGATCTGGTCCGGGGTCTCACCCGGCAGGCCGATCGTCATAAGCCCGCGCAGGCGCATCCGGTCCAGCGGGGCCAGGGCGCGCACCAGCTCGGCGGCGGCTTCGGGGGCGACCCCCGATTTCGAATCCTCGCGCGAGGTGTTGACCTGCACGAAGTACTCGACGGTGGAATCGAGGACGTCCAGGCGGCGCTGGATCTTCTCCGCCAGGCCCGGATCGTCGATCGACTGGATACAGGACGCCCGGCCCAGTGTGTGGTTGACCTTGTTCTTCTGCAGGGGCCCGATCAGGTGGGACTCGTGCGCGATATCGGCCAGCTCATCGAACTTGGCGACCAGTTCCTGCACGCGGTTCTCGCCGATCAGCGTGAAACCGTGTTCCAGGGCCACCCGGATCTTCTCGGCCGGCTGTGTCTTGGTCGCCAGCAGCACCTGCACGGACTGGCCGTAGGGGCTGGCGGCCGCTGCCACGTCCACCCGGGTTCGAATGTCGTCGAGGTTGGTCCGAATCTCCGTATCCCACATGCCTCCCATCCTACGTGGCGCTCCCCGGGGCGCTGAGCGTTGCGGGCGGTCTCGCGTGGCAGGCCACAGCGGTCACAGTGTGAAATCCCGTCGATCCATCTGGGAGCCGCCGTGGAAGAATGGGCACATGGCTGAAACCCTCAAAGTCCGTGCTCCTGAACTGACCGGCCGCCGCTGGCTGGGCACCGCCGGCAAGGACCTGAAACTGACGGATCTGCGCGGGAAGATCGTGCTGCTGGACTTCTGGTCCTTCTGCTGCATCAACTGCCTGCACGTCCTCGACGAACTGCGCCCGCTGGAGGAGAAGTACTCCGATGTGCTCGTCATCATCGGCGTGCACAGTCCCAAGTTCGAATTCGAACGCACGGAGGAAGCGCTCGACAAGGCCGTCGAGCGCTACCACGTCGACCACATCGTGCTCGACGATCCCGACCTCGTCACCTGGCAGGCCTATACCGCCCGCGCCTGGCCGACCCTGGCCGTGGTCGATCCCGAGGGCTATCTGGTCGCCTCGATGTCCGGCGAAGGGCACTCCGCCGGGCTGACGGGACTGATCGACCAGCTGGTGGCCGAACACGAATCCGCAGGCACCCTGCACCGCGGTGACGGCCCCTATGTGCCGCCGCCGGCACCGGAGGGCGAACTGTTCTTCCCCGGCAAGATCACCCGCCTGGCCAATGCCGGGCACCGGGGCAATCTGCTCGTCTCGGACTCCGGACACCACAGTCTGGTCGAATACGATCCGGCCGGTACCACGGTGCTGGCCCGGATCGGCTCGGGTCAGCGCGGAAAGGCCGACGGTGGACCCGCCGAGGCCTGTTTCAGCGAACCCGGTGGCACCACGGAACTGCCCGCGGAGCTGGCGGACCGGGTGGGCTACCACGTGGTGGTGGCCGACACCGTCAATCACGAGCTGCGCGGGGTGAACCTGGACACCGGGGCCGTCACCACCGTGGCGGGCACGGGAGAGCAGTACATGGTCGGAGCCGGGGACAATGTGCCCGCCCGCCCCGGCGACACCGGCCGCTACGCCGGCCCCGCGACCGGGGTGAAGCTCTCCAGCCCCTGGGATGTGCTCTTCGTGCCCGCCACCGGCCGGGTGCTCGTGGCGATGGCCGGCAATCACACGATCTGGGAATTCGACCCGGCCACCGGTCTGATCCGCCAGTTCTCCGGGACCATGAACGAGGGCCTGAAGGACGCAGGTGCCGAGGAAGCCTGGTTCGCCCAGACCTCGGGCCTGTCCCTGTCCGCGGCCGGCGATGTGCTCGTGGCGGATTCGGAGACCTCGGCCCTGCGCCGGCTGGATCCGGCCACCGGCGCGGTGACCACTCTGGTGGGCACCGGCCTGTTCGACTTCGGCTTCCAGGACGGCCCCGCCGCCGAGGCCCGGCTGCAGCATCCGCTGGGCGCAGCCGAACTGCCCGACGGGTCGATCGCGATCGCCGATACCTACAATGGTGCGATCCGCCGCTTCGATCCTGTAAGTGGGCGCCTGAGCACCCTGGCCCGCGATCTGGCCGAGCCCTCGGACATCCTGGTGCTCGACGACGCCGAACCCGCCCGCCTGCTGGTGGCCGAATCGGCTGCGCACCGGCTGACCGCCGTGTCGATCCCCGCTGATGCGCTCGAGGTCAACGAGGGCGCGCAGCAGACCAGCCGACCCGCCACCGTGCTGGGCACAGGAGAGCTGGATCTGCAGGTGTCCTTCAGCGTCCCGGCGGGCCAGAAGCTCGACGACCGGTGGGGCGATCCGACCTATCTGCAGGTCTCCTCGACTCCGCCCGAGCTCATCACCGCGGGTGCCGGCGGCGCCGAGGGGCTGAGCCGCAGCATCACTCTGGCCGACGGCTTCGCCGAGGGCGTGCTGCACGTGACGGCGCGCGCGGCTGCCTGCGATGGGGAGCCCGGCGGGGAGATCCCGTTGCACGCGGCCTGCCATCTGTACCAGCAGGACTGGGGCATCCCCGTCGCGTTCTCCGCCGACGGCCCGCACGAGCTCGAACTGGGGCTGCGCGGGGCCTGAGGCGCAAACACGTCGTTTCCCCGCAAACACGTTGCTGCAGTAGCGTGGTTGCGGGGAAACGACGTGTTTGGTTCGGGCCGCTGGCTGCTAGGAGGCGGTGCCCAGGTCCTCGCCGCCTGCTGCGGGGGTGAAGGAGACCTCGTCGCCGGTCACCCCGACCTTCCCCGAGATGTTGACCTCGACGGTTGACGTGAAGTCCTGCTCATAGGCGCTCACCGCATCCCGGGAGCGGCCCGAGACCGTGAAGGTGGCCGGCGCCGGGCGCAGCAGGATGCCCTCGGGCGTGCTGGAGAGCCGGATGTCGGGATAGTCCGTGACCCGCCAGGTCACATCGCCCAGGATGTCGTTATCGCTCTGGTAGCCCATTGCGCAGCCGGTGGGCATGAGCACCTTCTGCTTGACGCACGCGTCGAGCTGGGAGCGCACCCGGTCGTTCACGGCCCGGGTCAGGGCCGCGGTGGGCTGCGGGTTCAGGGTGACGGGGACCTCGGCCCCGGGTTCAAGCGCCTCCGCGCGCACCGGGGTGGCCTTGAGGTAGGTGGCGTTCGAGGCGACGGAGTAGGTCGCGGGGAAGAGCACCGGCAGGTGGTCGGTGGCGCCCAGTTTCAGGGACTGCCCGTTGACGGTCGCATTGGACACCCCACCGGAGACGTCGAGGGTGGGCCAGGCGGGCACGTCCACGGCCCACGAGCGGTACATGCCCCAATCGCCGGGGCCCGCCACGACGTCCAGATCGAGTTTCCGGGAGGCCGTGCCGAGGAGGAACTCGACGCTGACCCGTGCGGTGGTATCACCGGTGGACTCAACCGCCGTAACGGTGGGCTTCTGGGGCAGATCCGCGGCATTGTCCAAAACGGCCTCGCTGAAGGCCGCCGAATCGGTGGCCGGAGCCCGCACCCAGCGCAGGGCCGCATAGGCGTCGGCGGCGCCCACAGCGCGCAGATAGTGCAGGACGGCCTGTGCCGGGGTATAGCGCAGGGCGTTGAGCGCGGGGACGCTGCCGGCGGCCAGGAGTGCGACGATGCACGCGGCGCTCAACCAGATGCGCCCGGCGACGGTGCGCGCTCCATTCCGGTGTCCCATTGCCCTCACGCCCACCAGCGTATCCCACACACGGTGGAGTCCGCCCAGAGTTCCACTACGCCCTGAATCGTCGATCGGGAACGCTCCCAATCGGTTTTTCCGACAATTCATGTCGTAGTGGAACTCAAGGGGCGGGTGGGGAGGGTCAGTTCTGGATGACGGTGGGGGCGGCGTCGACGGGGTAGGCCCGCAGCTCGGCGGTGCGGACCTGGACCCACAGCCGGGTGCCCACGTGGATCGTGGCGCGCTGCGCGGCGACCGAGGCCCCCAGTCCCGGATGCACCAGGCCCCACTCGTGTCCTGGCGCGGTGGCGCCGCGGAAGTCGAACAGGTCCGCGGCCATCACCAGTCCGACCTCGGTATCGGACGGGGACAGAGTGACCTGGACGCGGTCGCCGGAGTCGCGGATCCCGGTCACCAGGGCTTCGAAGACGACCTCGGCGTCGAAGGCCGGATCGTATTCGTCCAGGGACAGTACGGCCGCCGAGGTGGGGATGGTGACGAACAGCTTGCCGTCGAGTTCCGTTCTGGCGCGCACCTGTGAATGGCCGATCGAGATCCAGCCCGAACGCGCCAGCCCGGAGAAGACATTGACCCCTGCGATGCTCGCGGCCAGATTCGATCGGGGTGCTGCGATCTGTTCGCCCAGGGGGCCGTAGTCGGCCAGCTGGTCCTTCTCCACCATCGCCGCATTCGGGGCCATGAGGACCGCGTCGATCCGGTTGTTCGTCGCGGTGATCAGTCCGATGCCGAAATCGGCCACCGCGGCCAGGGCATTGGCCCGCAGGCCGGCGCGGGCGCCCCCGCTCAAACCCATGAAGGGTTCGTGGACGCAGGCCTGGGCCCGGCCGTGTGCCAGGGCGTGGGCGAATTCGCAGGCCAGCTGCGCACGGCCCAACTGTTCGGGGCCCAGCTCGCCCACCCGGGTCCGGCGCAGGGCGGGATAGTCAAGCGCGAAGTGGCGGCCGGCGCGGGCGAAGGCCTCCGAGCGTGGATCGACCAGACGGGCCACCGCCCTGGCCAGGCGGACGCGGGGGCCGCCGGCCAGGAGCCGGTTGGCCGAGGTCCCCCTACCCTCCGCCGGGCTCACCGTCGCGTCCGCCGCCGAGCCCGCTCCGATCCGGGCCCGCAGGCCCGCCAGGACGTCTGCGACATTGTCCGGATCGCCCGCCAGGACAAGGGATTCGCCCGGGGCCAGGGGCACCGGACGCACATCGAGGTTTGCCCCACCGACGCGCAGGCCGCACAGGTCGAGGCCGCCGTTCGCAGGTGGAACAGGGGTGCCGGAGTGGGCTTGTGGGGTCTGGGAATTCTGGGCGGGTTGGGAAGTCGTCACCGATCCAGTGTAGAGCGCCCCGGTCGCGTCGAACGCACGGCGGCGGGCCGAACGCACAGCGGCCCGCGTGATCGTCGCTTGCCTTCGACGATCACGCGGGCCACCGCGCGTTCAGATGGCGCCGGTTCGCAGCCTCAGCTGCCGGCGCCCACCTTGCGGCGGGTCACGACGACGGCCGCGCCGCCGACCACCAGAAGACCGGCGCCGAGTGCCAGACCGGCCATCTCGGCACCGCCGGTGCGGGGCAGTTCGGATGCCGGCGAGGCGTTGGTGGCCTCGTCGGATGCGTCCCCGCCGGTGCCATGCTCGTCCGCGGAGTCGGAGTAGACGGCCCCCGCCTCCTGCTCTCCGGAACCTGAGCCGGGCTGATCGGCCGCATAGGGCGCCTGGCTGTCGTCGGAGTCATCGCCGGAGTCCCCGGTCGTCTCATCCGCGGAGTCATCGTTCGAATCCTCGGGCGAGGTGTAGGTGTCGGCACCTGATCCCTCGCCGCCCTTGTCCGGGCTGTAGGCGGGTTCGGAGTCCGAGCCGGACCCACCGCTGGTCGATTCGTTCGAACCGGCGGACTGGCCCTGGGAACCGCTGCCCTGGGAGCCCTGGTCCTGTGAGGCCCCGGTGCCGGTGTTCTGCGCATCGTGCCCGGTCGACTCCTGCGAGTCGGAGTCCTGCGGGCCCTGGGGCGCAGTGGCCTTCTGGGCGTCGTCCTCGTCCTGCTGGGTCATCGGCTTGCCCGCGGCCTTGACCGAATTCGGATCGGATTCGTTGTAGACGTAGAACCAGCCGGTGGCCTTGATCGGTTCGGGCTTGGAGACCTTGGGCTCGGCCGCCTTGTCCTTCTCCGTAGCCTGTGCGGCGTCCTTCTGCTTGGGCTGCGTGCCGGCCTTGGCGATCTCGGCCGTGCTCTGCTTCCCGGCGGTCTTGTCAGCCGATTTCCCGGCTGCCTTGTCCTCGGCCTTGACCTTGACGATCTTGTCGGGCACGCCCTTGCCGGTGACGGTGATGTCGTACTTGCCGACATAGGTCTTCATGAAGTCGGCGAGGGCCTTCTCCTGATCGGCCTTCTTCGTCTTCGTCAGGTCGATGTTGACGCCCACCCCGAAGGACACGACGCCCTTCTTATTCGCCTTGGCGGTCGTGCTGAAGGTCTTGACCGAGCCCTCGACCTTGTCGACCGTGAGCGTGTACGTCGCGCCGGGCAGGGCGTTCTGCATGTAGATCCGCAGACCGTCGGCCGACTGCTTGATCTTCTTGGCCTTGGCCCCTGCCTCGACCGCGAAATCGGAGGCCAGGATGCCCTGGTCCGAATACGTCAGCTTGGGCGCCGGCGCCTTCTCGACCCTCGTGGTCGGCGCGGGTTCGGGCGTTGCGCTGGGCTTGGGAGTCGCGGTCTCGGTGGGCTTGGCGCTCGGCGTCGCCGATGCGCTCGGCGCCGGAGTGGACTCCGTGGGCTTGCCGCTTGCGGTCGCGGTGGGCTTCGGCGCCTGCGTCGTGGGAGCCGCCGAGGTGGCGGTGTCCGTGGGCGCGGGCGTCTGGGCCGGAGCGCTCGTCGCAGGCGCGCTCGGCGCCGGGGCGGAGCTCGCGGGAGCGGTGGGCGCACCGGTGGTCGCCGATTCCGCGGGCGCGGGTGCCTCGCTCGTGGTGGGCGCGGAGGTCTCCGGCTCACTGGGCTCGGGTGCCGCGGTGGTTTCGGTGGGCGTCGGGCTCGCCGCATCGGTGGGCTCGGCCGTGTCACTGGGCTCGGGCGCCGCGGTGGACTCCGCCGGCGTGCTCGACTCACTGGGCTGGTCGACCACCGGCGGCTTGGCGGTCGCGGTTGCGGGCAGGGTGCCCGCGGTTGGGACGTGGGTCGGCTCGGCGGATTTGCTGGGGCTCGCCGATTCGCTCGGATCCTGCGTCGCAGTGTCCGTGGGTTCCGCGGCCGCGCTGGTCTGCGGCGCCGAGGTCTCGGGCGCCTGGCTCGTCGCGGACTCGCTGGGCGTTGCCGATTCACTGGGCTGCGCGGATTCGCTCGGCTTCGTGGACTCCTTGTCATCGGCGACCACGTTGAACGTGACCTTGGCCGATGCCTTCTTCGTCGTGGAGTCGGTCAGGTAGAGCTGGTAGGCGCCCTCGGGCACCTTGGCGCTGCCGGAGACGTTGAAGAAATAGCTGCCGGTGACACGGCCCTTGTCATCAACGCGCAGATCGGTCCCCGGTGTGTACGGGGTGCCGTCGGTGCCGATCACGGTGACCTTGGCGGTCTTCCCCGCGCTCAGCCCGGTGCCGGTGAACTTGATTCCCTTGGACTTGTCCGCGATGGCGGTCTGGTCGACCTCCTTGGCGGCAGTCGCCGCCTGCGGATCGACCTTGGCCGAGTCCTTTGCGCTCTTGGCGGTTGCCGAATCGGATGTGCTAGCGACTGCGGGCACGGCGACTAAACCGGTAACCGCAACGGCTACTGCGGGGGCAAGCACAAGACCTTTGACAGTCTTCACAGTATGACCTTTCGGTTGGTGCGATGTCCGCCCACGCGAAAGATGACAGCTTTCCCGGCTTCCATGGTTGAAAGAGGAAGGCACCATCGGCGCGGGCACTTGTCGGGTTCACTCTAGACCATGAGTGAGTGAATCTACAGCCCTTATGCAGTGTCCTCGGCGTGTCGCGGCGAATCGTCCGGGACCCGGTCGGCGCGTTAGAATCACGGGTGTGAGCCTTCTATCCGACCGCGAGATCCGCGGTGAAATCGCGGCGGGGACGATCGGGTTGGACCCCTTCGATCCTGCGCTGGTGCAGCCGTCGAGCGTCGATGTGTGTCTGGACCGGTGGTTCCGGCTGTTCGACAATCACAAATACTCGGTCATCGACCCCGCCACCGAACAGCCCGAACTGACCCGCCTGGTCGAAGTCGACCCGGAAGAGCCCTTCGTCCTGCACCCCGGCGAGTTCGTGCTCGGGTCGACCAAGGAACTCGTGACCATCCCCGAGCACCTGGCAGCCCGCCTGGAGGGCAAATCCTCCCTCGGCAGGCTGGGCCTGCTCACCCACTCCACAGCCGGCTTCATCGACCCCGGATTCTCCGGCCACGTGACCCTCGAACTGTCGAACGTCGCAACGCTGCCGATCACGCTGTGGCCCGGTATGAAGATCGGGCAGCTGTGTTTCTTCGCCCTGTCCTCACCGGCCGTCCACCCCTATGGCTCGGACCCGGCGACGAAGAACCGCTACCAGGGCCAGCAGGGCCCCACGGCCAGCCGGTCGTATCTGAACTTCTACCGCAGCCCCTTCTGAAAAGGGGCCACCCGATGATGCGCCGAGCGCAGCCGGGCTGTGCCGGCCCGTGCATGAGGAGGCAGAGATGAGCACCGCACTTCCCCCGACCATCGAGCTCGCCCAGAGCCATCTGCTGCTCCTGGACGCCCAGTCGGGATTCTCCGACGTCGTCGCGCTCGCGGGCAACCGCGATCCGCGCCTGTCGTTCGACGGCCCACGGGCCGATCCCGACCGCCACGGCAGGGCCGATGTCGAAACGCTCGTCCTGGGCAGGGGCCTCGGCGTCCTCGATCTGTGGACCGCACGGTTGAGCAGGCACTCGTTCCTGGCCGGGCCCATCGCCGTCGACGCGGCCATGGCCCAAGCCCTGGGCCTGCCCGAGTGGGTGGAGAAGCTGGTCGTCCTGAGCGGACCCCGGCAACGGGAATCCGAGCCGCCGCCGGATTGGTTCCGCGACGTCGAGGGACGGGCCGAATTGTTCCCGCACGGTCTGCCCGAGCAGGAGGAGGGCCGCAATCTGGATCTGCTGGCGGCGATCGCCCGGCGGCTGCAGACGGCCCTGCGGCTGGCCGATGAACCGGGCTCCGCCGCTGTGCGACTCCTGGTGCCCGACTACGGCCGGGCGCACGACATCACCGTGTACTCCGCGCTCTGGCTGTCCCCCGAACTGCTGTTGGAGCGGGTGCGGGCAGTCGAACCGGGTGCCGAGTTCCCCGCGGAGATCTCCGCGGCCGCCCAGGCCAGGGCCCGGGAACTGATGGCCCCCGGTGACGAGGGCGTGATCCCCGACGGCTACGCGGTGGAGGTCCCGTTGAGTTTCAACGGCCAGGATGCGGGCGAGGTGGAGCTGGGGGTCTATGTCGAGGAGGCGCCCCCGGAACTGCTGGCCGATCGGGCCGAGGCCTTCGTCGGCTATCAGATCAGGTGGATCGACCCGGAATTCGGTTCCGAGCACCAGTCGCTGGGTGAGGAATTCCAGGCGATGCGCGTCTTCGCCTCGGAGCGGATCGACCGTCTCGCCGGGGCGGTGATCAGGGCCGCCAACGGTGTCGCCTTCGATTCGGACGGATTCCTGGTGGCCGAGCACCAACTGGGCTGAGCGGGGCCATCGGAAAGAGTGGTGGACTGCGGAGTCCGGCCCTTTGCGCGACAACCGCGGTTGACATAATAACTTGCCCGCAAATGTCGGATTGTGAAAGAATGGTTTCGTTCTCAACCGTCCCGACAGGAAGTCGAACTCGTGGGCGCTTTTATCTGTGCATTCTTCGTAGCCGCACTCATCGCGCCCTGGTTGTTCAAGCTCCTGGGACGCAACGCCTTCGGTCTGCTGGCGCTGGTGCCCGCCGGAGCGTTCGTCTACTCGGTGCTGTCGGTGCCCGGCCAGACTCCCCGGACGCAGGACGTGCACTGGCTCCCCGCTCTGGGCATGTCCCTGGTGCTGCGGATGGACGCCCTGTCCTGGCTCATGAGCCTGTTGGTCACCGGGGTCGGCGCCCTGGTGTTCGTCTACTGCATGCGCTACTTCGAGCGCGGCGACCCCACCCTGGGGAACTTCGCGGCCAAGTTCACCGCCTTCGCCGGAATGATGTACGGACTGGTGCTCGCAGATGAACTGCTGACCATGTTCATCTTCTGGGAGGGCACCACGGTGTTCTCCTATCTGCTGGTCGGCCACAATGCGGCCAGGCGAGCCGCCCGCCGCGCCGCCCTGCAGGCCCTGCTCATCACCACCGCCGGCGGTCTGGCGATGCTCATCGGCATGATCATCCTGCAGACGGTGGCAGGCACCGGGCGGATCTCCATGATCGTGTCCCTGGGCTATCCCGGGCTGACGGTGCACGGGCCACCAGGCGTCATCATCACCGCCATCGTCCTCATCCTCATCGGCGCGGTTTCGAAGTCCGCGCTGCTTCCCTTCCACTTCTGGCTGCCCGGCGCCATGGCCGCCCCCACCCCCGTGAGCGCCTATCTGCACGCGGCCGCCATGGTCAAAGCGGGCATCTACCTGGTGCTGCGCCTGGCCCCCGGATTCGCCGCGACCCCCGGCTGGCTGCCCCTGCTGCTGATCCTGGGCGTGACCACGGTGCTCGTCGGCGGCTATCAGGCCCTCAAACAGTTCGACCTCAAGAGCATCCTGGCCTACGGCACGGTGTCCCAGCTGGGCATCCTGACCGTCATCTCCGCCTTCGGCACCCCGGACACCACGAAGGCCGCCCTGGCCATGCTGCTGAGCCACTCCCTGTTCAAGTGCGTGCTGTTCCTGGCCACCGGCATCATCGACCACCACGCCGGAACCCGTGATATCCGGAAACTCTCCGGCTTCGGCCGCGCCTGCCCCACCCTGACCGTGGCCACCGTCATCGCCGCGGCCTCGATGGCCGGCATCCCGCTGCTCTACGGCTTCATCGCCAAGGAGGCGCTGTACTCCACCCTGTTGAGCACGGGCACCAAGGAGTCGATCATGGCGCTTATCGGCCTGGTCGCCGGCTCCGTGCTCACCCTGGCCTATGCCTGGCGCTTCGTGACCGGTGCCTTCGCCGTCAAACCGGGGGTGGCCCGGATCGCACCGGCCCATCCCGGCGCCCTGCTGTTGGCCGCCCCGCTGATCCTGGCCGCGGCCATCGTGGTGCTGGGCCTGAACCCCGCACCGTTCGAGGCCCTGTTCGCCACGGTCGTCCACTCGGACTACCACCTGGCGCTGTGGCACGGGATCGAACCGGCCCTCGGGCTCTCGGCCCTGACGATCGCCCTGGGCGTGGCCCTGTGCGTGTTCTCCAAACAGGTTGCAGTCTTCCAGTCCGCGGCCGCCGGCGAGTGGAACTTCACCCGCGGCTACCGCCGTACCATCGAGCTGCTCGAGGACTTCGCCGCATTCGTCACCGCCCGCACCCAGCGCGGTTCGCTGCCCTTCTACCAGGCAGTCATCTACCTGGTGGCCCTGGGCGCCCTGGGGGTGACCCTGCTGGCCAACGACACCTGGCCCGAGTCCATCAGGGTGGCCGATTCCTGGCAGCAGGTGCTGCTGGCTGCCGTGATGATCCCGGCGGCGATCGCCGCGTGTGTCGCCCAGAAGCGCTTCGCCGCAGTGGTCATCGTCGGCATCACCGGCTACGGCATGGTCGCCTTCTTCGCTTTCCAGGGAGCCCCCGACCTGGCCCTGACCCAGGTACTGGTCGAATCGATCACCCTGGTGGTCTTCGTGCTGGTGCTGCGCCGGCTGCCGCGGCGGATCGGTTCGCCCGGGTCACGTGCCACGCCCGCCATCCGGCTGCTCATCGGCGCGGCCTTCGGTGTTCTGACCATGGTGCTCACCGCGGTGGCCATGGGCGCCCGCAGTGCCACCCCCATCTCGCAGAAGTGGGGAGAACTGGCGTACGAGGGCGGCCACGGCAAGAACATCGTCAACGTCGCCCTGGTCGATATGCGCGCCTGGGACACGATGGGCGAGCTGTCCGTCGTGGTGGTCGCGGCCATCGGCATCTCCAGCCTGATCTTCGTGCGGTCCCGCGAGGGAACCCTGGAGCGGATGTCCACCCGCCGGCCCCACGGGGTCGCCCGGATCGCGACGGTGGCCGAACCGACGCCGAGCCAGGACGTGCGCCGCAACGCCTGGCTGCTGGCCGGCCGGACCCTGGCGCCGGGCAATCGCTCGATCATCCTGGAAGTCGTGGTGCGCCTGATCTTCCACCTCATGTTGGTGTTCAGCGTCTACCTGCTGTTCGCCGGGCACAACCTGCCCGGCGGCGGGTTCGCCGCCGGGCTGGTCGCAGGCCTCGCGCTGATCGCCCGGTACCTGGCCGGTGGCCGTTTCGAACTGGCCGAGGCCGTGCGCATCGACGCGGGCATCCTGATGGGCGCCGGCATGCTGACCACGGGCCTGACGGCCCTGGGTGGCATGCTCTGGGGCGACGCGATCCTGGAATCGGCGTACTGGCAGGCCGATGTGCCGATCCTGGGGCACCTGTCGTTCGGCACCTCGACGATCTTCGACATCGGCGTCTACCTTGTGGTCATCGGCCTGATGATCGACATCCTGCGCGCGATCGGCGTAGAGGTCGACGTCCATCAGGAACAGGACGAGGCGCGCCTGGCGGAATCGCTTGCCACCACCGGCATCGGCGCCGGCGCCCGGCGGCGGATACCCGCCCTGCTGGGCCGGATCGACGATTTCGACGTGGACGACACGGAGAAGGGAGGCAGCCTGTGAGCACCAGCTTCATCATGCTCCTGACCATGGGCGTGCTATTCGCCACCGGTGTCTACCTCATGCTGGACCGGTCGCTGACCCGCGTGCTGCTGGGCTTCCTGCTGTTCGGAAACGGCGCGAACATGCTCATCGTGCTCACCGCGGGGGCTCCCGGCCGTCCACCGATCACCGATGGGCAGAACCTGTCGACGGATGGGATGAACGACCCGCTGCCGCATGCGCTGGTGCTCACCGCGATCGTCATCACCTTCGCGATGACCGGTTTCCTGTTGGCACTCATCTACCGCTCGTGGCGCCTGTTGCGCCACGAGAACCTGGAGGACGATATGGCCGATCTGCGGGTCAGCCTGGAACGCGATTCGAAACAGGTCGCGGCCGAGGCCAGTGAGGGAGTGGACCAGGACGATACGGAATTCGGCGATGAGGCCGAGGCGCCCGTCGCCGGTGCCCTCGACCTCGACGACGACGGCCCGCGGGCCGGACGCGAGGCCGCGGCGGGGGAGTCGGTCCCGACGGGCGCCTCGGCCCCGGACGCGCAGCGCCCCGCTGCCTCGCCGGACCGACCCGCCGGGGGTGAGCGCTCGTGAACCCCGCCCTGCTCGTCCCACTGCCCGTCGTCCTGCCGCTGCTGGGCGCCGGTCTGACCCTGCTGCTGGCCGGGAAGGTCAAGATCCAGAACGCCGTCACGGTGGCGACCCTGTGCATCTCCCTGGCCATCGAACTGGTGCTGGCGTTCGCGATCACCGACTCCGGCATCCAAGTGGTGGCCGTCGGCGGCTGGGAGCTGCCGTTCGGCATCGCCCTGGTCGCGGACAGACTGAGCGTGTTGATGCTGGTCGTGTCCACCATCGTGACCCTGCTGGTGTTGCTCTACGCCCTGGGCCAGGACATGGCCGACACCAGCGAGGACACCCCGCTGAGTGTGTTCAACCCCGCCTATCTGATTCTGTGCGCCGGCGTCTCCAACGCCTTCATCGCCGGCGATCTGTTCAACCTGTACGTGGGCTTCGAGATCCTGCTGGCGGCCTCCTATGTGCTGCTGACCCTGGGTTCGACCCCGGCGCGGATCAATGTGGGCGCGACCTACATCGTCGTCTCGCTGGTCTCCTCGCTGATCTTCCTGACCGCCATCGGGCTGGTCTACGCCGCCACCGGAACCGTGAACATGGCCCAGCTCTCGCAGCGCCTGGCCGATCTGCCCCTGGACATCCAGCTGATCCTGCACGTGGCGCTGTTGCTGGGATTCGGCATCAAGGCCGCGGTGTTCCCGCTGTCGTTCTGGCTGCCGGACTCCTACCCGACGGCGCCCGCCCCGGTCACCGCGGTGTTCGCAGGGTTGCTGACCAAGGTCGGGATCTATGCGATCATCCGCACGGAGACCGTGCTGTTCCCCGCCGACAGCCTGCGCGTGCCCCTGCTCATCATCGCGGGGCTGACCATGCTGGTGGGCATCCTGGGTGCGATCGCGCAGACCGAGATCAAGCGCATGCTCTCCTTCACCCTCGTCAGCCACATCGGCTATCTGCTGTTCGGCGTGGCGGTGGGGACGCAGCAGGGCCTGGCCGCGGCGATCTTCTACACAGCCCACCACATCATCGTGCAGACGGCGCTGTTCCTGGCCGTCGGCCTGGTCGAGCAGTGGGCCGGCACCACCTCGACCCGGAGGCTCGGCGGGCTGGCCAGACTCACCCCGGTGGTGGCGCTGCTGTTCCTCATCCCCGGCCTCAACCTCGCCGGTATCCCGCCGTTCTCCGGGTTCATCGGCAAGGTCGCGCTGTTCCGTGCGGGCTTCGCCGACGGCACCTGGCTGGACTTCACGGTGATCGCCGCCGGCACCCTGACCAGCCTGCTGACGCTCTACGTGGTGGCCCGCACCTGGAACTTCGCGTTCTGGCGGGAGCCGGCGCAGGTCGAGGAGCCCACGCCGGGTCTGGTCGCCCAGTACGCCGCCCACACCGGCCGGGGACCGGCCGCAACGAGTGCGCAGCCCCGGGTCGGGGCGGAGGCGTCGGGGGAGCCGGTGCCCGCTGCCGCAGCCCCCGGTGCCCCGGCCGCGGACGACTCCGCCACCGCGGCTGCCGAAGCCGCGGACCGGGTCTCCGAGGCCGTTGGCGGGCAGAGCACGGATACCGTGCTCACGGCGACGGGCCAGGAACTGCCCGCCGCCGAACTCCAAGCCGAAGAGGCCGCCGAGGCCAGGGACGCCCAGTCGAACGCCCTGAGTGCCGAGGCACTCGCCTCGGCCGATGCGGCACTGCCCCGCGTGCCGCGCTCGATGCTGTGGCCCACCGTCGCGATGGTGGCCGTCAGCGTAGCGCTGACGGTGTGTGCCGGTCCGCTGTGGGATTTCGCGCAGGACGCGGCAGCCGCGCTGAGCGACGCGGGAACCTATGTGCAGGCAGTTCTGGGAGGTGGTGCCCGATGAATGGGAAAGCCGGCCGCAAGCGCCGCGACAATCGTCTGCCAGGACTGCGCCCACTGTCCGTGCAGATTCTGGGCATTGCGATCCTGACGGTCGTCTGGGTCCTGCTGTGGGACAGTCTGACGGTCCTCACCGTGCTCACCGGGATCCTCGTGGCCCTGGGCGTGATCAGGGTCTTCTATCTGCCCGCGGTCGAGCTCTCCGGGCGTTTCAACGTCATCTGGGCCGGCTACTTCCTGCTCTGGCTGCTGGTCAACGTGGTGGGCGCCTCGATCCACGTCGCCTGGACCGCGCTGGGGCCCAGACGGGTCGCTCCCGGGAGCATCGTGGCCGTGGACCTCAACACCCGCTCCGATCTGCTGATGACGGTGATCTCCCTGGTCAACGGGGTGATCCCCGGATCGTTCGTGACCGAGGTCGACCGCGTGCACGGCGTGCTCTACATCCACACCCTGGGCGCGAACACCGACGAACTGGTGGAGAAGGCGCGCGCGGACGCCTATACGATCGAACGCCTCGTCATCATGATGATGGGTTCGGTGCGCGACCTGACCGTCCTCAATGCCTGGCGCGAGGAGCGCGGCCTGCCTCCGGTCATCGGGAAGAAGAACCTGGCCCGGATGCGCGCGGCGCGGGCCAGGCGCGAGGCGGCCGAGACTGTGAACACGAAAGGGGGCCGGCGATGACGCTGACGTTGACACCTCTGCTGTGGATCGTCGTGGCCGTGGCATTGCCGTTGTTCGGGGTGGCCGCCGTGGTGGCCGTCGTCAAGATCATCCGCGGCCCCGGCATCCTCGACCGGATGATCGGCACCGATGTGCTGTTGGGCGTGCTGCTGTGCGGGATCGGCTGCTTCATCGTGTTCACCGGCCACTGGGACCTGCTCATCGTCATGATGTGCATCGCCGCCTTCAGCTTCATCGGCACGGTTTCCGTATCGCGCTATGTCTCCCGCGGCGCCACGCTCAACGAGTACCCGCTGCCACCGGTCGCACCCACACAACCGCCCGCAGCAGCGGCCGGACCGGCCGCCACGGATCAGGAGGAGGCCCGATGACCATTCCGCTCTACGCCCAGATCGTGGTGGCCGTCTGCGTGCTCGGCTGCGCGGTGCTTTCCCTGGCGGCCGCGGTCGGTCTGGTGCGGTTCCCCGATCTGCTCTCCCGGATGCACGCCTCGTCCAAGCCACAGGTGCTGGGGCTGTTCCTGATCCTGGTGGCGATCGTGGTGGCCCACCCCAATTGGCAGACGCTGACGACCGCGGCCCTGGTCATGGGCATCCAGATGCTGACCAGCCCGCTGGCGGTGCACATGATCGGGCGCGCGGGCTACCGGACCAAGCAGCTGCGCCGCTCGATGCTCTACCGCGATGAGCTGGCCGAGGCCATCACCCACGCAGAGGCCCGTGAATCCGCCCGCCGCGCTGAGGCCGCCAAACAGGCGAAGGCGGCCGAGGACGCCTGAGAGACCTCAGACGGCGGCGCGTCGGATGTCGGCCAGCCCCTGGCCCAGAGCCGCCGAATAGACAGCGGCGTCGGCCGACAGCGAGATCACTGTGAAGCCCGCCTGCAGTGCCAGTTCGGTCAGCTCAGGGCCGGTGGAGAAGATGCCGGCGGCCTTGCCCGCGTCACGGCAGGCCTGGGCGACCGTGTCCAGGGCTCCGCGGAACCGGGGATTCTGCCAATCGCCCGGCGCGCCCAGGTTCGTGCTCAGGTCCATCGGTCCGATGAAGGGCACGGTCACGGCCTCGAGTGCTGCGATATCGGCGGCCGCGTCGACGGCCTCGGGCGTTTCGATCTGTGGCAGGAAGACCACGGACTCGTTCGCAGCCGCCTGCTTGTCCGCGGGCAGTCCAGGGGCGTAGAGGTCGTGGGCGACGCCGAAGGCGGAGCCGCGCACTCCCGCCGATGTGTTCCCGTCGCCGAGCCAACCCGGGTAGTGCAGCCAGGTGCCGATCCGCTCGGCCTGTTCCGCGGAATTCACATACGGGACCATGATGCCCTCGGCTCCGGCGTCCAGGGCCGTGGACACGAGGTGCTGGGCGGTGCCGGCCACGCGCACGAAGGTAGCGATGTCCTCGCGCCGGGAGACCGCTATCGCGGCCCGCGCGCTGTCAAGGGTATAGCCCGAGTGCTCGAGGTCGTACAGGACCCAGTCCGCGCCGGCCCGTGCGGTCAACGCACCGACCCCGGTGGTCATGAACTCGAGGATGAACGTGCCCAGCGAGAGCTCGCCGGAACCGATCTGCTGATGGAACGTCTTCGTCGTCATGGAACCAACCTATCGTGAAACCGCCCGCCGTGTGCCGCGCATCTCACAGCCAGTCGTTGTGTTTGGAGATCCAGTAGATGACGATACAGCCGACAGCCATCAGCCCTAGCGCCGCCGGATAGCCCAGTTTCCAGTCGAGTTCGGGCATCAAGACGAAGTTCATCCCGTAGATGCCTGCGACCAGACTGGGGAAGAAGAAGATGCCGGCCCAGGCCGAGATCCGCTTCGACTGATCGCCCTGGCGTTCGGCGACCAGGGTGGAGTTGATGGAGAAGATCTCGCTGAGTATCGAGCGCAGGCGGCCCAGGCGGTCCTGATTGGACCCGACGTGGTCGGCGACATCGCGCAGATTGCGCAGCAGCTCGTCCGGCAGCCCGGTATCGGCGGCGAATGCCCGCAGGTGCACCATGAGCTGCGGCAGGGACTTCACGACCCGGTCGAGGTCGAGGATTCCGCGTGAGACCGCGTAGATCTCCTGGGAGCGCACCGGAGTGCCCTTGAAGATCTGCACCTCCAGATCGTCGGCGGTCTCCTCGAAGGATTCCAGGACGGGGGTGTAGAGGTCGACGACCCGGTCGATCATGAGGTGGAGCAGGGTGTATGCGACGACCAGCTCGCCGTGTGCGCGGTCCGCCCCGGTGGAGGCGTCCAGGCGTTTGAGGGCGGGGGAGGAGCGCAGGAGTTCGCGGATCCGGGAGAACTCGCGTGCCGCGGCCAGGGGCGAACCCGAGCGGAGGGCCGAGATGACGAAGCCGGCGCCCACGAAGATTTCGAGCTCGCCGATCAGCAGGGACTCGTCCTCGCCCGGCACCTCGTCGCCGGGAGCGTCGGGGTGCGCGGGACGTGCGGGGGCCTCGGACATCGCGGCAGGGCGCAGGGCCAGCAGACTGGTCTGGCCGTAGCGCTCGAACTTCATCCTCTGATTGCCCTCACGGGCGTCCTCGACGGCCAGGGGGTGCAGCCCGAAGGCCGTCTGCAGCGCGCTCAGCTCATCATCCGTGGGCCGGTCGATGTCGATCCAGATGAGATGGCCGGTGCCGCCCGGGGCGCTTGCGGTGCGGCGGGCGGCGAGGGCCGCGGTCAGCGTATCGAGTTCCGTGCAGGACCCGTCGGCGGTAAAGACCAGGCCCTGCAGATGCGGTGCCGAGTCGTCGTCCATCGCTTGTGCCATGCCCTCATCCTTTCACGTGCGCGGCCTATGAGACGCTAGGTGCATGGATGCACTCGTCTTGGTCAATACCCACCTGCCGCAGGCCCCCCTCAAGCCCCTGGAGCAGATCCTGTCACGGGCCCGTGTGGCCGATGGTGTGGTGGTCTTCGCAACGGCGCCGGCCCACCAGCCGGCTTATGAGGCCCCGGACGAGGACGCCGAGGCCGTGGATTCGGCGGGCGCCAACGCGCCGGGCGGGGCGGCGGCCGCGGCGGCCAGGAAGGCCGCCGAGTGGGCCGGCAAACCGGCCCCGGTGCAGCCGACCGCGGACGATCTGGTCCTGGCCTCGGAGGTCCCCGATGTGTTCGACGGGGTCGAGGACCTGGCCACCGGCCTGCAGGCGATGAATATCGACCGGGTCGTGATCGGCGGGGTCGACCAGTCCCGCGCGGTGGAACACACGGTGATGGCAGCGCTGGTCCTGGGATTCGAGGCGACGGTGCTCGCGGACGCCCTGGTCGGCGCCGACGGCGCCGACGTGCAGTGGCTGGAGACGGCGGCGGGCGCAGGAGCGCGGATCGCCGACAGCGCCGACACCTGGCTGCGGATGTAAGAGGGGGAGGGGCCGGGCTCCGCAGCAGCGGAACCCGGCCCCTCCCCGTTCGAACCCGCAGGCCCTGCGCTCAGGACCCGCGGGGTTCGACCCCGTCGATCACGTGGATCACTTCGATCACTTGGTCGCGGAGTTGGCCTCGCCCTTGAGCTCGCCCTTCTCCCACTTGCTGACCCAGTCGCCGTTGCCGTCGACCCACTTGGCCACGGCATCGTCGATCTTGTCATCGCCGGTCTTCTGGATGTCGTTCTCCAGCGAGCCCAGGTGATCGTCGTCGAGGACCAGGTTCTTCAGCAGCTGGGCGACCTGCGGATTGGAACCGGTGAACTCCTTGTTCGAGAAGTTGTAGAGTACCTCGGCCTTGCCCATTGAGCCCTTGGGGTCCTCGAGGTCGCGCACGGGGAACTGATCGTAGGCCCAGTGCGGGCGCCACAGGGTCACGGCGACGTCCTTCTTGGCGTCCGTGGCCTTCTTCAGCTGCGTGAGCATGGCGGGCGTGGACGAGGGCTTGAAGTTGATGTTGTCCAGGCCGTAGTCCTTGATCGCCTGCTTGGTGGCCTTGGTCAGGCCGGCACCGGCTTCGATCCCGTAGAGGGTGTTGTCGTAGTCCCCGCCCATCGTCTTGAGGTCCTCGATGGTCTTGGCCTTCGAGTCCTTGTTGACGGCCAGGGTCAGCTTGGCGTTGTTGTACCAGCAGCCCTGCGCGTCGAGCTTGTCGCCGTACTTCTTGACGTAGTCGGCGTGGGTCAGCGGCAGCCAGCCGTCGACCAGGAAGTCGTAGTCGCCGTTGGCGACGCCCACATAACCGGGAGCGGCGTCGAAGGCCTTGATGGAGACCTTGTAGCCCTTCTTCTCCAGGTTGTTCTTGAGCAGATGGCTCACCGCGAAGGATTCGTCCCAGCCGTTGAAGGCCGCGATCTTGATGTCCTTCTTGCCATCGGCATCCATCGAGCTGGTGTCCTTGGCGTCCGTGCCGGGGATGCAGTCGGCCCAGTTCTGATCGGCGGTGGCGCCCTCGTCGGAGCCGCCGGCCGCCGAATCGTCGGTGGAGTTCGAAGCGCCGCAGCCGCTGAGCAGCAACGCGGCGGCGGCTGCGATGCCGCCGATGCGGGCCAGGCCCTTGGTCTTCTTGATGGTTTTCATGATGACCCTTCTTTCTTATGGGTACGTTTCCCCCGGCGCGGCCGGCGCGGGTCCGGACGCGCCGGGGGTGGTTTGCGAATCAGGCCTCTGCGACCCGGTTGCCCTTGCGGCCCAGACCCGCGGTGACGCGGTCGAGGAAGATCGCCAGGGCGACGACGGAGACGCCGGCTTCGACGCCCAGTGCCACGTTCACGGAGCTGATCGCCTCGATGATCGCGCCGCCGAGGCCATCGGCGCCGGCCATACCGGCCAGCACGACCATGGACAGGGCCAACATGATGACCTGGTTGATACCGGCCATGATGGTCGGCAGGGCCAGGGGCAGCTGGACGCGGAACAGGATGTGCGAGGGACCGGCGCCGAAGGCCTGGGCGGCCTCGACGACCTCACCGTCGACCTGGCGGATCGCCAGCTCGGTGAAGCGCACGCCGGGCGGCAGGGCGAAGATGATGGTCGCGATCGCACCGGGGACGGTGCCGACGGAGAACATCACGATGGCCGGCACCAGGTAGGCCAGCGCGGGCATCGACTGCATGAAGTCGAGGACCGGTCGCACGATCGCGGAGACGGTCTTGGACTTCGCGGCCCAGACGCCCACGGGCAGGGCGATGATGAGCGCGATGATGACGGCCACCAGCACCAGGGCCAGCGACTCCATCGCGTTCTCCCACTGGTTGAACGCGCGCACCAGGTAGAACCCGATGAGGGTGACCAGGCCGACCTTCCAGCCCGCGCACAGCCAGGCGATGACGGCCAGGATGACCGTCATGATGAGGAAGGACGGGGAGGCGAACACCAGTTCCAGGCCGGTGTACATACCGGTCAGCACGGTGGAGATGAAGTCCAGCAGCCAGCCGAAGACGTCCTGGAACCAGGTGAGGAACTTATCGGCCCACTCGCCCAGCGGGATGCGGGGGCTCAGCGGATTGAGATTCATTCTGCCTCCTTGGTCGCTTCGCCTTCGCGTTCATCGTCTCGGCGCTCATCGCCGGGTTGCTGCTCGAGCGTCTGCACCGCGGGGATCTCCCCGGTGGTGGGACTGACCTGCGCCATCGAGTTGAGCAGGTTGACGCGCGGAACGATGCCCAGGAAGCGTCCGTCCTCGGCCACCACGCACAACGGCACGCGGGAGGCGGAACTGGGGGCGAACAGTTCGGAGACCGGGGTATCGGGGCCGACGGTCAGAATGCCCTCGGTCTCCACGATCCCCTCGATCGTGCGCTCGCCGGCGCGGGCCGCGTTGACGACCGCGCGGTCGGTCACGTAGCCCAGCAGCTTGCGCTCGCGGTCGGTGACCAGCAGGATGTTCCAGCCGTTGGACTCCATGGCGCGCATCGCCACGCGGGGCCCGGCGCCGGACATCACGGTGTCGTCGATCTGGCGCATCACGGTCGATGCGGTGAGCACCCTGGCGCGGTCGACGTCCTGGACGAAGTTCGCGATGTACTCGTCTGCCGGATTGGTCAGGATGTCCTCGGCGGTGCCGATCTGGACGATCCGGCCATCGCGCATGACGGCGATCCGATCACCCAGGTACATGGCCTCGTTGAGGTCGTGGGTGATGAAGATGATGGTCTTGCCCAGCTGCTGCTGGAGTTCGATCAGCTGATCCTGCATTTCCCTGCGGATCAGCGGGTCGAGGGCGGAGAACGCCTCGTCCATCAAGAGGATCTCGGTCTCCGCGGCCAGTGCCCTGGCCAGGCCCACGCGCTGCTGCATACCGCCGGAGAGCTCGTGGGGGTACTTGTCCCCCCAGCCCGCCAGGCCGACGGTCTGCAGCCAGGTGTTCGCGCGTTCCAGGCGCTCCGTCTTGGGCACGCCCTGGATCTCCAGGGCGTAGGCGGCGTTCTCGCGCACCGTGCGGTGCGGCATCAGGGCGAAGTGCTGGAACACCATGGAGATGTGCTTGGCGCGGATCGCGCGGATCTCCTTGTTGTTCATCTGCGCGATCTCGTTGCCGTTGATCTCGATGCTGCCCGAGGTGGCCTTGCCGAGTCCGTTGACGGTGCGCAGCAGGGTCGACTTGCCCGAACCGGACAAGCCCATGACGACGAAGATCTCGCCGCGTTCGACTTCGAAATTGGCGTCGATGACGGCGGCCGTTCCCAGGCCGGCGAGTTCCGAACGGTCCTCGCCGGCTTCGAGGCGCTTGATGACCTCGTGTTCTCGCTTTCCGAAGACCTTGTAGACGTGCGATGCTTTGACGATCGGCATCGGGTCTCCTTTCCGTCGGCAGGGGGCTGCCGCGGCCAAGGTAACCGTCCTTGTGAGGGCGGCTTGCCGACTCGTGTCTTCCTTGCCCGCGCCGGTACTGGGTTCGCGGCAGCGTATGGCTGCGCTCGAACCGGTCCCATAAAAGTCCGTTGACCCTTCCACTGTAGTCGGGTTCCTTGTTTTTCGAGGGTTTTCGCGGATGTTTCCCAGGCGGCGGAAAACGGCATGGGCCCTTGCATCGCCAGTAAACACGGGGGGTGTGCGGGTCACGGGCCACCGTTATCGTATCGTTATATTTGACAGATGCGCGGTGATCTGCGGTGGGCCGGACCCGCGCTCGGACGGCGGCGCCCGCAACCACCGTCGCGCGGCCATCGTGCGGCTGCCGGGCGCAGGTCGGCTAAGCTCTTCTACTGGCGGTAGTATGCGGTGCCGGATTCCGGCACCGCCGCGCGTGCGGCCCCGGCGCAGGTGTCCGTGGTCGGCACGGAACCGCCTCATCGGTGTAGACGGTAGCGAAGGGAGTGCACACGTGGAATCAGCCCACGCCCCCTGGCGGATGGCCCGTGCCCTGTTCGCAGCGCTCCTGGCGACCTCCGTCGCCCTGGCCCTGCACACGGGGGCCCATGGGGCATCGAGTGTGCTGGCCGTCGTCGTCGCGTTCATCGGCACGCTGTGGATCGGGTCCCTGCTGGCCGGTCGCAGGTTGGGCGTCTGGGCGCTGAGCGCCATCGTGGCCTTCGCCCAGGTGGCCGTGCACGGACTGCTGTCGATCCTGTCCGCGGCGCCGATCGTGCTCGGCGGGGCCGGGATCGCCGGGACTGGAATCGGTTCCCACGCCGGCCACGCCCGGTTGGAGGCCGAACACGTCCGGCACCTGGCGCACAGCGCGGTCCATCACACAGCCGGCGGGACCGGGGCGATGAGCGCTCATGCCGATCTGCTGGGCCCCGCGATGCTCACCGCCCACGGCCTGGCCCTGGTGCTCACCGTCCTCGTGCTCAAATGCGGCGAGGACGCCCTGCTGGGGTTGGTGCGCCTGACGGCCCGGCTGGCCTGGGCCCTCTTGGATTTCTTCCGTCCGATCCCCGTCAGCCCGCGCCGCCTGCCCGCTCTGCGGGACGTGCCGGTGCCCGCACTGCGGATCGCACATACCCCCGCACTGCTACGCGGTCCACCCATTCCCCTCCTCTGAAATCCGCCGGGGCACCATTCCCGGCTCTGCCCGTGGCGCGACTGCGCCCGGAGCGGGCCGGCCGAGGCCCCGGCACCGCCGGGGACACTTCCGTGCCCTGGCCCCGCGGCGCCAGTGCGCCGTATTCCGTGCACCCCGCCTCCGCCGGCTCGCGCCAATCGCGTCTGCCCGGCTCACGCACGTCCCAGTGCGGGTGCGCACCCATTTCGAGGACAAGGAACAGAGAAGAACAATGCAGAGGAACCACATCACGGCACGCCGCGCGCTGCTGCGCACCACCACCGCCCTGACAGGTGCCGTTCTGGCGCTCGGGCTGACGGCCTGCTCCGGCGCGTCGACCGGGTCCGCCGGGTCCCAGAGCCCCACATCCGCCGCAGCCGGGGAGGCCTCCGCGGCCGCCCAGACCGGACTGAGCCTGGAACGGGCCTGGGTGAAGACCGCGAAGAAGGGCGAGATGACTGCGGTATTCGGCACCCTGACGAACCACACGGACGCGCCGATCGTCGTGCGGTCGGCCAAGACCCCGGTCGCGGGCATGGTGCAGCTGCACGAAACAGTCGTCGATGGCGGGGGCTCGTCGAAGATGCAGGAGAAGAAGGCCGGCTTCACGGTGCCGGCGCACGGCGACTACGAACTCAAGCCAGGTGGCGACCACATCATGCTGATGAAGCTGACCGGGGACATCCAACCGGGCGAACAGATCACGGTCGCGGCCACCACCGACACCGGCTCCGTCACCTTCGCCGCGACAGCCAAGGACTATACGGGCGCCAAGGAGAACTACGACATGGACGAATCCTCCGGCCATGACCACTGACGCACCAAACCCCTCCGGGGTCCCGGACACCGCAGGGGTCACGCGTGCTGCGGATGTCACGGACGCTGCGGACCAGCGGGAATCCCGGGGTCCGAACCGGCGGCGGGTGCTCACCGGCACCGCCGCCGGGGCGGCCGCCGGCCTGGTCGTGGGCGCCGGTGGCGGTGTGGCAGGCGGCCGCGCATGGGGGAGTGCCACAGCCGGTGGGCCGGCCGGGGCCACCCTGGACACCGCGGGCGCCTCCGGCGGGCAGACCGTTGCGTTCTACGGCCGCCACCAGCCCGGCGTCGAGACCCCACCGCAGGCCCACGCCCGATTCGTGGCGCTGGATCTGCGCCGTGGAGTCGGTGCCGCGGACGCGGTGCGGATGCTGCGCCTGCTCAGCGATGACGCGGCGGCCCTGATGGCCGGCCGGGCGCCACTGGCCGACAGTGAACCGGAACTCGCCGGCCGGCCCGCCCGGCTGAGCATCACCTTCGGCTTCGGCCCCGGGCTCGTCTCCCTGGCTGGCCCGCGGGCCAGGCCCGCGTGGTTGGCCCCGCTGCCCGCCTTCCCGGTCGACCGTCTGCAGAAGTCGCTGAGCCGCGGGGATCTGCTCCTGCAGGTCTGCTGCGAGGACCCGCTGACCCTCTCCCACGCGGTGCGGATGCTGCTCAAGGATGCCCGCTCCTTCGCCCGGATCGCCTGGACCCAGGCGGCCTCGCGCCGCGCCTACGGCACGGATCCGGCGGGCACCACGATCCGCAACCCCTTCGGCCAGGTCGATGGGACCGCGAATCCGGTACCGGGGACCCCCGCCTTCGACCGCCTGGTCTGGGGTGAGTCCTCCGGCGGTGCCGAGGGAGTCGACTGGGGGCCGCGCGGCCAACCGCCGGCGGACCTCGGCGCCGGACTGCCGAAGTGGTTGCACGGCGGGACGACCCTGGTGCTGCGCGATATCGCGATGAATATGGCCACCTGGGACGAGGCCGACGGACCGGCCCGCGAGTTCTCGGTCGGCCGCAGACTGTCGAACGGCGCGCCGCTGACCGGTCGGGAGGAACACGATGTGCCCGATCTGGGGGCCACCGATTCGGTGGGGTTCACGGTGATATCGCCGTCGAGCCACGTGGCGCGCAGCCGCAATGAGTCGGATCCGGCCGAGCAGATCTTCCGCCGCGTCTACGCCTATCAGGACGTGATGGACGAACCCGTGCACGTGCCGCGCTCGGTCGGAGCCGAGACCGCGGATGAGAAACGCGTCCAGGACATCGAGTTCGATCGCACCGGCCTGATGTTCGCGTCCTTCCAAGCCGATGTGACCCGGCAGTTCCTGCCGATCCAACGACGGCTGGGCGAGGTCGACCTGCTCAACCAGTGGACCACCCCGATCGGTTCCACGGTCTGGGCGATTCCGCCCGGGGCCGCCGGCGCGGGCGACTACGTGGGCAGCACCCTGTTCGGCTGAGCGGGCGCGGGCAGCTTGGGCGCGCGCCAGGCCAGGAGTGCGCCGGTGCCCACCGTCATGCCGGCGGACACCAGCAGGCCCGGCAGGGACTGGCCGGCGGCATTGAGGTCGGCCAGTCCCACCGCGCCGAGGAGGAAGACGCTGACATTGTTCACGATGTGCACGGCGATGGCGGCCTCCAGCCCTCCTGTGCGGTAGCACAGCCAGCCGGCGACCACCGCGAACACGGCGACATCGGCCAACCCCGTCCAGTCGTAGAGGTGCCCGAAGACGAACAGGGGCAGCGGCAGCAGGATCGCCCAGGCCGGATGTTTCAGCCAGGAACCGACCAGCTGGCCCAGGAAGCCGCGGAACACGTATTCCTCGGTGGCCGACTGCACCGGCGCCAGGAGCAGGGTCAGCACGATCATGAGCAGGGCGCGGCCCAGGCCCGCCCCGCCGGCGGACGCGGTGTCCCCGTCCGTGCCGCCTCCGGTGGCGCCGGGGCCCTCGGGCGCGAACTGCGCATCGAAGCCCAGTTGGAGGACCAGCACCGGCACGATGATCAGGGCCGCCCAGCCGATGGCCCTGCCCAACCAGGCCCAGCGCAACCGGCCGAACACCGAGGACAGGGTGCCGGGCGGGCGCCGCCACACCAGCCAGGTGGCCAGCCAGACGGCCGGCAGCATCGGGATGATGGACACGATCGCCGCCACGAAGGTCACGGGATTGCCCATATCCGTGAACGTCGGATCGGCGGTCAGCCAGCCGGGCAGGATGTCCGTCCCCGCCGATCCCGGGGCGCCGGGACCGAAGGGGTTCTGCCCGGCGTCCGGGTCGGGCACGGTGGAACCGGTGACCACGGACCGCGCGACGCCGGCCAACACCAGGGGCACGGCCACACCCCAGAACGTGATGAGCAGGATGAACACGAGGTAGAGTCCGGCCGCCGTCACCAGCGCCAGCAGGGGCCGCCACCAGCGATGATTGCGCTGGGCCCGCCCCATCCGGTGGTACGCGACGGTGCCGGGTACGGGCTGCATGCGCCCCGGTCGTCTGGCCGAAACCGGCCCGGGCACCGGCTGCGGAGACGGCGAACGCGATGGGCGCAGCGGGTAGCTCATGTCCTCCACCCTATCCAGAAGTTCCACTACGTCCTGAATTGTCGAAATTCGGGCTGAAACGTCGATATATCGACATTTTGGGGCGTAGTGGAACTCTGTGTGCGAGTCGGTGCGGGGCCAACAGTAGGGTGGGAGGCATGCTGCAGCCTACGAAGCCACTGCCCTTCGCGCCCGCCCACCTCCACCCGCAGATCATCGTGCCGCTGGAGGCCGGTGACGCCGAGGCGTTGACCGGGCTGGTCTCGGGCCTGACACCGGGCAGCGGCATCGACGTGCTCGAATGGCGGGTGGACGCGCTCGCGGTCTTCCAGCGCTGGGCGGCCGGACAGGCCGGGGCCGAGGCCGCCTTCGCGATCGAACGCGCGGCCTGTCTGCGCGTGTTCGAGTCCACCGGTCTGCCGGTGCTGGCCACGATCCGCACCGGAGCCGAGGGCGGTCCCGTGCCGGTCCCGGACCCGGTCTACGACACTGCGGTGACGGGGCTGATCGAGCTGGCAACACCCACCCCGACACATGGCCTGCGGGTGGTCCCGGAACATCGGACGGGGGCGGGACCGGAGTTCGGTGCCGGCCTGTGCGCGGTGGACGTGGAGTTCCACCGCGCTCCCGCCGCCGGGCTGCTGCAGGCGGCCGCTGACCGCGGAGTTGCGGCGGTGGCATCCTTCCACGACTTCGAGTCGACGCCGGATGCGCAGTTCCTCTCCGAGCTGCTGCGGGCGATGGAGCACTCCGGCGCAGCGGTGGCGAAATTCGCGGTGCTGCCGCACACCCTGCAGGATGTGCTGCGCGTGCTCGAGGTGACGGCCCGGGCGACTGGACGCCTGGCCCCTGGCCCGAACCCCGACCGGAGCGGGGCACCCGTGCGGGCAGCGGCCCCGGAGTCTCCAGCGGCATCGGGGTCGCTGTCGATCCCCGTCATCGCGATCGCGATGGGCCGGCTGGGCCAGATCACGCGCACGGCCGGGGAGTTCGGCTCTGCCGCGAGCTTCGCCTCCCTGGAGCGGGCCTCGGCCCCCGGACAGCTGGGAGTGCAGCAGCTGCGATCGATCTTCGCCGCTCAGGGCCTGCAGGACTGAGACGCAAGGGACTGAGACGAAAAAGGTCCGCCGCGATCCCCGTTCGGGGACCGCGGCGGACCATCGGGCTTCCGCTATCTCAGGCCTTGAGGTCCTCGACTGCGCTGCGCAGGTTCTTCGGCAGGGCCTCCTCGCCGAACTTCGTGCGCACCGCATTGGCCGCATAGCGCTGGATGACCAGCTGGACCACGGCCACACCCACGCCGGAGATCACGGTCCAGGCGATGGCCTCGGCCAGCCCGGAATCCGCGCTCGCGGCGTTCTTGGGCGCGGGACGGCCCGTGGACTTCTTCCAGGCGAAGGACAGAACCTGCTTGGCGGCGATGCCGGCCAGGGCGGCGCCGCCGACCCCTGCGATCTGCCACATGAGCTTGCCGTTGTTCATCATGCTCCTCAACGTCGGTAACGATGTTGCTGTCAGCCTATCGCGGCGCGCGTCATTCGCCCTGCAGGACCCAGTCGATGAGCTGCTGGGTCAGGGGCTCGTCGACCGGGATCGGCGCACCGTCGACGGACTTGATCGGCACGGCGGTGCGCACGCTGGAGACCATCCACAGGGCGTCGGCGGTCTTGAGTTCGGAGGCGGGGATGTCCGCGTACTCCACCGTGTAGCCGGCGGCCTCGGCCCCGCGGAACACCACCCGCTGGGTGGTGCCGTGCAGCAGGCCGGCGCGCGGCTCCGGGGTGGACAGGGTGTTCCCGCGCTTGACGATGAGGTTGCAGGTCGGGCCCTCCAGGGCCAGGCCGTCGTGCGAGACGAACAGGGCCTCGTCGGCGTCGTTGGCGTGCACATAGCGTCCGGCGGCCTGATTGGTCGCGTACGACAGGGTCTTCGCACCGATCAGCTGCCAGGGTGCCTTCTGGCCGAAGTAGGCCTCGTAGCCGCGGTCCAGGGTGAGCACCCGGATGCCCGCCTCGCGCTGCTTGTTGTACTTGGGGTCGATCGGAATGGTCAGCGCCCAGGCGGTGGGCTTGCCCGAGGTGCCCTCGACCCCGCGGGTCATGGCGTAGCGGACGCTGAACCCGGTGATCCCCGGATTATCGGAGATGAACGCGGCCATCACGGCCTCCAGCGCCCGATCGAACAGCGCCTGATCGGGTTCGGGCAGTTCGAGCATCTCGGCCGAGGCCTGGAATCGGGTGAAGTGCGGTTCGCGCGAGTGCACGGTGACGGACCCCGCCGCATCGAGGGTGACGAGGACCGTCTCGAAGATGCCGTCGCCGCGGTGCGGGGCCAGATCGTCGACCAACAGGTGGGCGGTGTGCGGATCGGCCAGTTCGAAGGTGCCGGCGGCCTGGTCGATGAGGGCCAGGGAGTTGACTGCCGGCAAGCCGTCGGGACGGGAGATCACTGTGTTCGGTTGAGCGCTCATGCCACGATTAAACCATCGTTATGTTACGGGCGATCATCGGGCCCACACTGTGACCGCGCGCGGGTCCGGCAGTCGCGGCGGGACCGGGCACGAGGCCCTACCCGGTCCCGCCGCCGGCCCCGGTTCAGACGGCCCTCGGTTCAGCGGCTCGCCAGGCTAGTTCAGCAGGCCCGCCAGGCTACCTGTCACCGGCGAAGCGCTGTAGCTCGTGGCCCAGCCGGTCCACCAGATCGGCCGATGCGGCGAGCTTCCCGTCGGCGTAGATGAAGTCGTGGGGCGTACCCGCGTACTCCCAGTGCTCGGCGGTGTTCCCAGCCGCACGCAGGGCCACGGCATAGGCCCGTCCCTCATCGCGGAGCACATCGCAGCCGGCGGTTACGACCAGCGCGGTGGGCAGGTCGCTCAGGTCGGCCGCCCGCGCCGGCGCGACCAGCGGGTTGACAGTGGCACCGGGGACCGCGGCGATGTAGTTGTTCCAGTAGAACACCATCCGGGAGGCCGTCAGACCATGGCCGGTGGCGAAGAGCTCATAGGAGCGTGTGTTCATCGCCGGATCCACGGCGGGGTAGATCAGCAGCTGGGCGGCGGGGACCGCGGTGCCCGCCGGTCGGAACCCCAGATCGCCGGCCAGGGTTGGGATCAGCAGTTCCGGTGTGGCGGCGGCATCCGGCGCACCGGCGACCCTGGCCGCGTCGCGCAGGGCCAGGCAGGCCGCGGCGGCCAGGTTCCCACCGGCGGAATCACCGCCGATGACGATCCGCTGTGGGTCGATGCCGAACGCCTCGGCACCTGCGACCAACCAGTCGAAAGTGCTGAGCACATCGGCCAGAGCGGTGGGGAAGGGGTGCTCCGGGGCCTTCTGATAGGTCAGGGTGACGACCACCGCGCCGGAGCGGTTCGCGATGCGCCTGGCCATCACATCGCTGAGAGTCGAGGTGCCCTGCGTCCAGCCGCCACCGGGCAGGTAGAGCAGCGCAGTGCGGCCGCCGGTGCTCTCACCGGAGCAATCAGTGCTGGCCGTAGTGGCCTCGGCCTCCGCCGCGGGTGCGGGGGCCGGATAGTACAGGCGCACCGGCAGGTCGGCGGTGGGTGCGGAGTGGAAGCGGTGCACCACCGCCGCCACGGCCTCGGGCTCGCGTTGCCGCCAGCGCGCGTTCTGGGAATTCTCACGGGCCTGGGCCAGGCTCAGGTCCTCGACGGGGGTGGGGAAGCGCTGGGCCACCTGCGCCAGATAGTCACGGGTGGCCGGGCTCAGGGTACCGACTGTGGCATCGTATGCGGGATCCGTGAAGTCCGGATCGACGGCGGGCTGTGTCATGTCTTCAGGGTAGCCCCCGCATTTTGTACCCCCAGTCCCATATCACCGTTGAAGACAGGGGTGTTATGGGACTGGGGGTAGATTATGCGCGAGGCCCTAGCCGGCTGTGGCGCCGAAGGCCAGGCCCAGCACGTAGGTCACGGCCGCGGCTCCATAGCCCACGGCCAGCTGCCGCAGCGCTCTGGGCAGCGGCGCCTTGCCGGAGAGCACCCCGGTGACGCCGCCGGTGAACAGCAGGGCCAGCCCCACCAGTCCCGTGGCCAGGGCGACGGCCGGCAGTCCCGACATGCCGAGGATGTACGGCAGGATCGGCACCAGGGCGCCCGAGGCGAAGAAGCAGAAGGACGCGGCGGCCGCGGGCAGCGCACGGCCCAGCTCCTCATAGGATTCGACTTCCAGATTCCGCGGCAGGAAGGTCACGCGGCGGTGGCTGCGCGATTTGCCGATGGCCGTCTGTGCGGCGAGTTCGGCGGCCGCCGACTCCATCCCGCGGGCCCGGAAGACCAGGGCCAGCTCATTGGCATCCACATCGAGGCTGGCCAGGGCCTCGGTCGAATGCGGGTCGGGGTGCCCGGCGTCGAGCAGTTCGCGCTGGGAGCGCATGGAGATGAACTCGCCGGCGGCCATCGACATCGCCCCGGCCAGCAGGCCGGAGACGCCGGTGAGCAGGACGACGTGGGTGCCGACACCTGCGGCACCCACCCCCAGCACCAGGGCCAGATTCGACACCAGGCCGTCGTTGGCGCCGAACACCGCGGCGCGGAAGTTCCCGGAGATGCGGGCGCGGGCCTTGCCCGCCAGGGCGCGCACGACCTCGGAATGGACCTGTTCGTCGGCGGCCATCGCCGGCGTCGCATGCGCATCGGTGGCATAGGGGGAGCGGGACTCGGAGCCCTGGGCCAGGGCCAGGACGAAGATGGAACCGAACATGCGGGCCAGCCAGCTGAGCAGCAGGATGTCGAACGAGGCCCGGCGGCGGCCCTGCGCATGCGGGCCCAGCAGCTTGATCCAATGGTCCTGGTGGCGGCGCTCGGCATCGGCCAGGGCGGTGAGGATCTCGAAGTCCTCGCCCGACTTCTTCTTCGCGGCCAAGCGCCGGTAGACCTGCTCCTCGGCACGTTCATTGGCCAGGTAGCGCTGCCATCTGGCGATGAGTTCCGGATCTGTGGCGACGGGACCGGCGGTATCGGGCGAGTCGGCGGATGAGGTGTCCATATCGCGATCCACCATACCGGGATGCGGACGCCGCGCCTATTAGATGTGCTGGAGGCCGGACTTAGAGGAATCAAAGAAAAGCCGAGGCGGGCGTCGGTTCCATCCGCTGGAACCGGCGGCCGCCTCGGCTACGGGTCAAAGCCGTTTCGGCTCAGAACACGATGTTTCGGCTCAGAACACCGTGATGGTGTTCACCGTGTACTTCTCCAGCTTCGCCGGGTCGACGGTGACGCCGAATCCGGGGCCGGTCGGCACGTCCACGCGGCCGTCGTGCATGACGATCTCCTCGGTGATGTCCTCGGCGTAGAAGCGGTTGGACCCGGAGATGTCGCCGGGCAGGGTGAAGCCGGGCAGGGTCGCCAGGGCGGCGTTGGCCGCACGGCCCAGGCCGGTCTCCAGCATTCCGCCGTGCCACACGGCGATGCCCGCGGCCTTGGCCAGATCGTGGATCTTGCGGGCCTCCAGGTAGCCGCCCACGCGGCCGGGCTTGATGTTGATGATGTCGCAGGCGCCCAGCGCGATGGCGTCGGCGGCTGCCTCGGCGGAGACGATCGATTCGTCGAGGCACATGGGGGTGGACATGCGCTTGGCCAGTTCCGCGTGCTGGCGGATATCGGCTTCACCCAGGGGCTGTTCGATCAGCAGCAGGCCGTACTCGTCGAGCCGGCGCAGACGGGCCGAGTCGACCAGGGTGTACGCGGCGTTCGCGTCGACCTGGAACAGGAAGTCATCGCCGAACTCCTTGCGCACGGCGGCGACGGGCTCGATGTCCTTGCCCGGCTTGATCTTCAGCTTGATGCGGGCGTAGCCCTCCTCCAAGTAGCCGCCGATCACCTTGAGCAGATCGGGGATCGAATCCTGGATGCCCACGGACACGCCGGAGGGCACCGAGGTCTCGACCCCGCCCAGGTAGTCGCGGAAGGACAGGTTGCGGTCCTTGAGCTGGGCCTCGAGCACGGCCATCTCCATGGCGGCCTTGGACATCGGGTGGCCGATGATGTGGCGCAGGTGCCAGGCGACCGTTTCGGCTGTGAGGTCCTCAGCGTCGCGCAGCAGCGGGGCCAGCCACTTGGTGATGACGTCGATCGAACCGTCGACGTATTCCGGGGAGTACAGCGGATCGGTCATCGCGACCGACTCGCCCCAGCCGGTGACGGGGCCGTTCTCACCCTCGAAGGCGGCCTCCAGCAGGAAGGTGTCCTTGACCGTCTGGGTGCTGAACGAGGTGGTGAAGGGCGCGACCAGGGGCAGCGCGATGCGGTGGAGCTTGAGTCCGGTGAGTTTCATCTTCTCTTGTTCTCGCTAGTTCTCTTTGATTCGTTTCGAACAATGTGTGATCTGTGGGTCCGGCCGGGATTCGGCCGGGTCCGGCCGGATGTGCCCGGCCGGATGTGCCCGGGCAGGGTTCAGTCGGCCCAGAGCTGGTCTGCGATGAGTGCGGCCAGCAGGGCTGTGCGCGGGGCGATGTAGTCGACCAGCGCGTGTTCGTGTTCGGCGTGCGCTCCGTCGCCGACGGCTCCCAACCCGTCCAGGGTGGGCACGCCGATCCCGGCGGTGAAGTTGCCGTCCGAGGCGCCACCGACCTCGATGCCCTCGGGCGCCTCGATCCCCAGGGACTCAGAGAGCGCCAGGGCCCGGTCGAACAGGCCCTGGGCCATTGCGCGCTCCAGCGGCGGCCGGTTGATGCCACCGCGGATGACGATCTTCGCCTCGGCGTGCTGCGGGGTAAGCGCCCGGATGGCGGCGTCCACGCGCTCCTGCTCTGCGACGGTCTTCGCGCGCACGTCCACGTCGAACTGCGCATAGGCCGGCACGGTGTTCGTCGTGGTGCCGCCGGACAAGCGGGTCGGGGTGACGCTCGTGCCCAGCCCGGCGTCGCCGAAGGTCGCGACCTGCTGGAGCAGGGACGCCAGCTCGAGACCGGCGTTGATGCCCTTCTCCGGCTCGAGACCGGCGTGCGAGGCCCGGCCGTGGACCTCTACGACGTACATCGAGGTGCCCTTGCGCTCGACCTTGAGCGCACCAGGGCCCGTCGAACCGGTGCCAGAGGCCTCCATCACATAGGCGGCCCTGGCGCCGCGCGCCTCGTCCTGGATCAGGCCGGCGCTGGTGGGCGAGCCGATCTCCTCGTCGCCGGTGACCAGCACGGTCAGGCCCGCCAGGGCCGCCTGCGGATCGCCGCCGGCTGCCGCCACGGCCTCCTGCAGCAGCTGCACGGCTGTGAACGCCATGACATCGCCGGTGAGCATATCGAAGGAGCCGGGGCCGGTGAGCACGCCGTCCGCCACCTGGAAGGGCTTGCGCTCCAGGGTGCCGTGCGGCCACACGGTGTCCTGGTGGTCGACCAGCACGACGCGCGGCTGGTAGTCGGCGGGGCGCTCGCCGGCCGATTCCGCGCCGAAGCGCAGGACGAGGTGGGGTGTGCCCTCGACGATCACCTCGGCGGGGCGGGCGCCCAGGCGCTGCTGGACGATATCGGCGGTCACGCGTGCGCCGGCGGCCACCGCCTCCTTGTCCTCGGACGGCGTCTCGATGGTGATGAGTCGTTCGATGTCGCCCAGCATCTGGGGCAGCTTGGCCTCTGCCAGGGTGGTCAATGTTGGGAGGAGGGCGGGGATGTCGATCGGTGCCGGCACTGGAACTTCCTTTGTTCGGATCGTCTTGTTCGGATCAGCGGGAGGCTGTGATACGTCTCCTACTCATCCTATGCAGGGACCCACTTGTGTGCAGCCGGTGGGTGTGGTTTCGTAAGCCCATGGGTGAAGCAGTATCCGCGCGGCGGTACACTCCGCAGCAGCGCACCAGCTACCGCAAGCGGCTCAACGCCGACCTCGAGACCTTCGACGGCTATCTGCAGGATGCGGACTTCATGTCCCACGGCACGATCGGCATGGAGCTCGAGCTCAACATCATGGACCGGAAGTTGGCGCCGGCGGCCCGCAACCCCGAGGTGTTGGCCGCCCTGGCGCGCGACGCCCCGGAATACGCGGGGGACTTCCAAACCGAGATCGGCGCGTTCAACTTCGAGATGAACCATCCGGTGCTCTCGGTCGAGGGCAACGGGCTCGAAGACCTGGCGAACGGTCTGCGCGCTCGGGTCGCCGCCGCCGATGCGGCCTGCAGGTCCTCGGATTCGCGGCTGGGGATGATCGGAACCCTGCCGACCCTGACACCGGAGTTCCTGGGCGGTGAGGGCTGGATGACGCAGGAGAACCGCTACGCGGCCCTGTCGAATGCCATCCTGGACGCTCGTGGGGAACTGGTCCACGTCGATGTGCAGGACCGCGAATACTTCCGCGGGGACTTCGCCGATGTGGCACCCGAGGCTGCCTGCACCTCTATGCAATTGCACCTGCAGGTGGCGCCCACCTCGTTCGCGGTGGCGTGGAACGCCTCGCAGGCGATCGCCGCGGTGCAGGTGGCACTGGCGGCCAATTCGCCGCTGTTCCTGGGCCGCAAACTGTGGCATGAGAGCCGTATCCCGGTCTTTGCGCAGGCCATCGACACGCGCACTCCGGAACTGGTGGCCCAGGGGGTGCGACCCAGGGTGTGGTTCGGGGAACGCTGGATCACCAGTGTGTTCGACCTGTTCGAGGAGAACGTCAGGTACTTCCCCGCGCTGTTGCCGGAATCGCGGGAGGATGCGGGGACCCCGGAGATGAAGGGCAATGCGCCCAGCCTGCACTATTTGAACCTGCACAATGGGACCGTGTGGCGGTGGAACCGGCCCATCTACTCTCCAGGGGACGGCACGGATGACGCCCACCTGCGGGTGGAGAACCGGCTACTGCCGGCAGGTCCCACCGTCGATGACATGGTCGCCGACGCCGCCTTCTACTACGGCCTGGTCAAGCACCTCTCGGAACAGAACCGGCCTGTGTGGTCGCGCCTGCGTTTCCCGGAGGCGCAGCGCAACTTCGAGTCCGCGGCGCGCTCCGGCCTCTACGCCAGGGTCGACTGGCCGACCCTGGGCAGGGTGGATGTGGCCGAGCTGGCCCGGCAGCGGCTGATCCCGCAGGCTCGAAAGGGGTTGGAGAAGTTGGGCGTGGCCCCACGGCTGATCGAGAAGTACATGGGGATCATGGATGCCAGGGCGAACAATCGGCAGAACGGCGCGGCCTGGCAGCTGCGCACGCTCAACGGTTTGAAGCCGCGGGTCACGACACCGGGCAGCCCGGAACGCGCCGAGGCCCTGGCCCGGGTGATGGAGCTGTACCTGGAGAACCAGGCGACGGGGGATCCCGTGCATACCTGGCCGGTGCGCGCCTGAGGAGTGTGCGGGGCCGGAGGGACGTGCGGGCCGGCTGTTCGCGGTCCGGGCGTCGGCGGGTCCGCTGCAGGCCGCCGAGGTGCCGGGGAGTAGCACGGATCACTCTGGTTCGGGTTGCGGCCGGGTTGCGGGTCGTGTAATGTTTTCTCTTGTCGCCAGGACAGCCCAGCGGGTTCGCGGGGCCGGAAATCCCGGCGGCAGTCAACATAATCGAGCATCCCTTCGCGGTGACTCCTCTTGTGATTGCCTGTGTTTCACGGGTGGTTGTCGGGGTTGGCCAGTGTGGGTGTGTGCCTGTTGTTTGAGAACTCAATAGCGTACTTGAATAGTTTTTTTCGTGATGCCAGAACTAAGTAGTACATATTTTCTGGCTGAA
>NZ_JANIJY010000027.1:0-34404 GCF_024580695.1 Brevibacterium sp. 91QC2O2
ATTATTATTTTCAGCCAGAAAATATGTACTACTTAGTTCTGGCATCACGAAAAAAACTATTCAAGTACGCTATTGAGTTCTCAAACAACAGGCACACACCCACACTGGCCAACCCCGACAACCACCCATGAAACACAGGCAATCACAAGAGGAGTCACCGCGAAGGGATGCTCGATTATGTTCACTGCCGCCGGGATTTCCGGCCCCGCGAACCCGCTGGGCTGTCCTGGCGACAAGAGAAAACATTACACGACTCGCAACCCGGCCGCAACCCGAACCAGAGTGATCCGTGCTACAAGCATCGGGGCCCGCCGGCATATGGGGACGCAATCGTCCTCAGTACGCCGGCGGGCCCCATGCCCGGAGCAGCGGATCAGCGGGTCACGCGCACGGCTCCCAAGGTCTTCTTGCCGCGCCGCAGCACCGCCACACCCGCACCGGCCGCCTCCAGCAGATCCTCGGCACGCAGCACGGCATCCGCCTCGGCGACCTTCGTGTTGTTGATGTAGGCGCCGCCCTGCTGGATGGCCTTGCGGGCATCGCCCTTGGACTTGACGATGCCGGAGGCCGCGAAGGCATCCACGACCGAGATGCCGGCGGCCAGGGCAGCAGCGTCGAACTGCGCTGTCGGCAGGTCCGCGGTGGCGGACGCCACGGTGGCCGGCGCCAGCTCGCCCAGGTCTCCTCCCCCGAACAGCGCATCGGCCGCGGCGAAGGCCTGCGCGGTCTGCTCAGGGCCGTGGACCAGGGTCGTGACGTCCTGTGCCAGGGTCTTCTGCACCAGGCGCTTGTGCGGGGCGGCTTGGAATTCCTCGATGATCGCGTCGATCTCGTCCATCGGACGCAGCGAGAACACCTTGAGGTAGCCCGGCGCATCGGCGTCTGCCGCGTTGAGCCAGAACTGGCTGAAGGCGTATGGGCTGGTCAATTCCGGATCCAGCCAGACCGTGCCGGATTCGGTCTTGCCGAACTTGGTGCCGTCTGCCTTTGTGATCAACCGGGTCGACATCGCGTGTACGCTATCACCGGTCACCCGCCGGATCAGGTCGATGCCGGCGGTCAGGTTGCCCCACTGGTCCGAACCTCCGGTCTGCAGGCTGGCCCCATAGCGCTTGTGCAGTTCGAGGTAGTCATTGCCCTGCAGCAGCTGGTAGGAGAATTCGGTGAACGAGATCCCGGAATCGCTCTTGAGCCGCGCCGCGACGGCCTCCTTGGCCAGCATCCGGTTGACGGAGAAGTGCTTGCCGACTTCCCGCAGGAAGTCCAGCACGTTGACCTCGCCGGTCCAGTCGTAGTTGTTGACCATCCGGGCGGCATGCGGGCCCTCGAAGTCCAGGAAGCGCTCGATCTGGCCGCGGATCCGCTCAACCCAGCCCTCGACGACGTCGCGCGGGTTCAGAGTGCGCTCGGAGGTCAGTCGCGGATCGCCGATCAGGCCGGTCGCCCCGCCGACCAGTGCCAACGGGTTGTGCCCGGCGTCCTGCAGCCTGCGGGCCGTGAGGATCTGCACCAGATTGCCCATGTGCAGGCTGGGCGCGGTGGGATCGAAACCGACATAGAAGGTCAGGGATTCGTTCGCCAGGGCATTGCCCAGGGCCTCTTCGTCGGTGGTCTGTGCGACGAGTTCGCGCCTGCGAAAATCGCTGAGGATGTCGGTCACTGTTTCCCTTTCATATGTGCATGAGCGCCGAACGACAAGGCTCGGCACCCTTGATTCTAGCGGCGCACCGCCGCCGAGGTCCCGGCCGGGACCTCGGCGGCGGTGTTCCAGAGTGCCCCGTTCCCGCCGATTCAGCGGGTCGGCGTGTTCGCGAAGGCGCGCAGCCGCGCGACCTCGGCCCTGGCGTGCTCGAGCTGCCCTGCCACGGCCGAGCGCGCGGTGCCACCCTTGGAACTGCGCGAGTCGATCGAGCCGTGGGTCGACAGCACGCTGCGGACCTCACCGGTCAGGTGTTCCGAGATACCGGCGAAGTCCTCGTCGGTGAGATCCCACAGTTCCTGGTCACGGGACTCGGCCAGCTTGACACAGGCACCGGAGAGCTCATGGGCCACCCGGAAAGGAACTCCCTGCCGGACCAACCATTCGGCGATATCCGTGGCCAGGGCGAATCCGCGCGGGGCCAGATACTCCATCCTCTCGGTGTTGAAGGTCAGAGTGGCGACCATGCCACCGAAGGCCGGCAGCAGCAGCTCCAGGGTGTCCACCGCATCGAACACCGGCTCCTTGTCTTCCTGCAGGTCCCGGTTGTACGCCAGCGGCAGGCCCTTGAGGGTGGTCAGCAGGCCGGTCAGATCACCGATGATGCGCCCGGACTTGCCGCGCGTGAGTTCGGCGACATCGGGGTTCTTCTTCTGCGGCATGATCGACGAACCGGTGGAGAAACGGTCGTCCAGGGTGACGAAGCCGAATTCCTTGGTCGCCCACAGGATGACCTCCTCCGACAGCCGGGACAGGTCCACGCCCAGCATTGCCAGGTCGAAGAGGAATTCGGCGAACACATCGCGGGAGGCCGTGCCGTCGATCGAATTCTCCACCGAGTCAGCGAAGCCCAGTTCGGCGGCCACCGCCTGTGGGTCGAGGCCCAGCGAGGACCCGGCCAGAGCACCGGAACCATAGGGCGAGACCGCGGCACGGCGATCGAAGTCGGTCAGCCGGTCCACATCGCGCAGCAACGGCCAGACATGTGCCAGGAGCTGGTGGGCCAGCAGGATCGGCTGGGCGTGCTGCAGGTGGGTGCGCCCCGGCATCGCCGCTTCGGGGTGTGCGGCCGCCTGCTCGAGAAGCGCCTCGGTCACGTCGAGCACCAGGCCGGCCAGGCTGCGGGCGTGGTCGCGCAGGTACATCCGGCCCAGGGTGGCGATCTGGTCGTTGCGGGAGCGGCCGGCGCGCAGTTTGCCGCCGAGCTCGGCGCCGGCGATCTCCAGCAGGCCGCGTTCCAGCGCCGAGTGCACGTCCTCATCGGATTCCTGTGCCACGAAGTCCCCGGAGTCCACCCGTGCCTGGAGTTCGTCGAGGGCCGCCAGCATACCGGCCAGTTCCGTCTCGTCGAGCAGGCCGGCGGACGCCAGCACGCGGGCGTGGGCACGGGAGCCCGCGATATCGTAGTCGGCCAGGCGCCAGTCGAACTGGGTCGACTTCGAGAGTTTGGCCAGGGCGTCGGCGGGGCCGTCGGCGAAGCGCCCACCCCACAGGCTGATCCGTTCGGACACGGGTTCCTCACTTCTTCGTATGTAGCGGATACGTCGGTTGATGCGTGTTCCCCGGATACGGCCCAGGCCGCAAGCGGGAGGCTTTCGCCCTCAGCTTACGGCCTGGGTCCGGGTGCGGCCGGTCCGGATCATCCACCGGACCGGCCCGCTGCGCTCAGAACTTCTGGTTGCGCGCGGTGGCCTGCTTCGAGGACAGGCCGTAGATGTCGATGAAGCCACGGGCGGCGGACTGGTCGAAGGACTGGCCCTCATCGTAGGTCGCCAGGTTGAAGTCGTAGAGCGAGTGCTCGGACTTGCGCCCGGTGACGACTGCCGTACCACCGTGCATGACCATGCGGATGGTGCCGGAGACGTGGTCCTGGGTGTCCTCGATGAAGGCGTCCAGGGATTCCCGCAGCTCGGAGAACCACTGCCCGTCGTAGACCACTTCGGTCCACCGCTGGTCGACGAACTTCTTGAACCGGGCCTGTTCGCGTTCCAGAGTGACGTTCTCCAGTTCGCGGTGCGCGGTGATCAGCGCGATCGCGCCCGGCGCTTCGTAGACCTCGCGGCTCTTGATGCCGACCAGGCGGTCCTCGACGATGTCGATGCGTCCGATCCCCTGTGCGCCGGCACGCTGGTTGAGCTGTTCGATGGCCTGCAGCGGGGTGACCTTCGCACCGTCGATGGCCACCGGGATGCCCTTTTCGAAGGTGATCTGGACTTCGTCGGCCGGCGGCGGGAATCCCGGATCGTCGGTGTAGTCGTAGACGTCCTTCGTCGGGGAGTTCCAGATGTCCTCGAGGAATCCGGTCTCCACGGCGCGACCCCACACGTTCTGGTCGATCGAGAAGGGGTTCGACTTCGTCGTGACGATCGGCAGGTTGTTCCGCTCCGCGTATTCGATCGCGGCTTCACGCGTCAGCGCCAGGTCGCGCACCGGGGCCAGGCACTTCAGATGCGGGGCCAGCGAGGTGATCGCGACTTCGAAGCGGACCTGGTCGTTGCCCTTGCCCGTGCAGCCATGGGCCACCGTCGTCGCACCGTACTTCAGCGCGGTGGCGACCAGGTGCTTGGCGATGAGCGGACGGGACAGGGCCGAGACGTTCGGGTAGGCGTCCATGTACATGGTGTTGGCCTTCAGGCCCGCCATGCAGTACTCGTTGGCGAACTCATCGCGGGCGTCGGCGACGACGGCCTCGACAGCACCGCAGTCCATGGCGCGCTGGCGAACGGTCTCCAGGTCCTCGCCCCCCTGGCCCACGTCCACGGCCATGGCGATGACGTCCATGCCCGTCGCTTCCTTGATCCAACCGATGGCGACCGAGGTGTCGAGGCCCCCGGAGTACGCCAGTACGACGCGTTCAGTCATGAAACTCTCCTTCGTGATTTATTAAAATACTAACCCATGAATGTCTATTCATCATAGTGCCGGCACTGTGATCTGCGTCGGGCCCGGCCGAACACCCGACCGATCAGCCGGAGATTCCCGCCTGCTCCAACAGCGCGGCGGCCAGCTTCGGCCCCCCGTCGGCGGAGAAGGTGATGACCAGGACGGTGTCATCGCCGGCGATCGTGCCCATCACATCGGGCAGCCTGGCGTGGTCCATTGCCGAGGCCAGATACTGCGCGGCCCCCGGCGGGGTGCGCAGAATCACCATATTGCCCGAGTGCACCGCTGAGACCAACAGGTCCTCCAGCAGGCGGCCCAGCCGGGCGTCGAAGACCTCGGCGCCCAGGCCCTGCTGCAGGGAGGAGTCCCCACCCTCTCCAGGGACCGCGTAGACGGCGCCGGCCCGGGTGCGGACCTTGACCGCGCCGAGGCCCACCAGGTCGCGCGAGAGCGTGGCCTGGGTGACCTCGAAGCCGGCTTCGGCCAACAGGCCGGCCAGCTCCGTCTGCGAGCGCACCTGCCGGGTGCGGATCAGCTCCGTGATCTTCGCCTGCCTGGCGGCCTTGGTGGTCACGGCCGCCATCCGACCGGCCGCGGGATGCGCGCTCAAGCCCGCTCCACCAGCCAGGCCAGCAGCGCCTTCTGCGCGTGCAGGCGGTTCTCCGCCTCATCGAACACGACCGAGGCCGGGCCGTCGATGACCTCGGCAGCCACCTCTTTGCCACGGTAGGCCGGCAGGCAGTGCAGGAAGATCGGCTCGTGGCCCAGCGCCATCAGTTCCTCGGTCACCTGGTACTTGGTGAACGGTGAGTCCTCATCGTCGCGGCCGGCGTGGTCCTGGCCCATCGAGACCCAGGTATCGGTCACCAGCACATCGGCGTCCTGTGCGGCCGCGACGGGGTCGTCGGTGATCATCAGCGAGCCGCCGGTGACGCGGGCCAGCGCATGGGCCTCTGCGACCACGGATGCGGCGGGCTGGTGGCCGGTCGGAGCGGCGATGCGCACGTGCATCCCGGCATTGACCCCGGCCAGGGCATAGGAATGGGCCATATTGTTCGCGCCGTCGCCGTAGTAGCTCAGCGTCAGTCCTGCCACGCCGGAGGCGGAGTCGTTGCCGCGGTGTTCGCGGATCGTCAGCAGATCGGCCAGCAGCTGGCAGGGGTGGTAGTCGTCGGACAGCGCGTTGATCACCGGCACGCTGCCGGAGGCGGCCATCCGTTCCAGGCCCGACTGCTCATAGGTGCGCCAGACGATCGCCGAGACCATCCGGCTGAACACCTGTGCGGAGTCCTCGATGGACTCCTTGTGGCCCAGCTGCGATTCGCCCGGGTTGATGATGAGCGGATTGCCGCCCAGGGCTGCGACTCCTGCGGCGAAGGACACGCGGGTGCGCGTCGAGGTCTTGTCGAAGATGATCGCGACGGTCTGCGGCCCGGCCAGGGGCTTGAACGCGTAGGGGTCGGCCTTCATCGCCTGGGCCAGGTCGAGCACCTCGACCAATTCGGCCGGGCTCAGGTCGGTGTCCTTGAGGAAGTGGCGGGTCATATCATGCCTCCGTGGGGGTGGGCGCGGATTTCTGCGCAGCGGCCAGGATACCCGGCAGATCGTCCACGAACGCCATCAGATCGGCGTCGTCGATGATCAGGGGTGGGGCCAGGCGCACCTTGCTGGGGGTGACGGCATTGGTGATGTAGCCGGTGGCCAGGGCGGCGTCGACCACGTCGTGGGAATCCAGGTCCGCGACCTCGAAGGCGCGCAGCAGGCCCGCCCCGCTCACCGCGACCACGCCGTCGACCTTCGCCAGGGCATCGGCGAATTCCTGGCCAACGGCTTCGGCGCGGCCCACCAGGCCGTCGCGTTCGAACACGTCGAAGACGGCATTGCCGGCCGCGGTGACGACCGGGTTGCCCGAATATGTCGAGCCGTGCTGGCCGGGCACCAGCAGGTTCGTCACCTCGGACCCGAAGGTCACGGTGGCCCCAATCGGCAGCCCGCCGCCCAGACCCTTGGCCAGGGTCATGATGTCGGGCACCACCCCCTCGCCGATCAGCGGGTGCTGGTGTGCGAACCAGGCGCCGCACCGGCCCATCCCGGTCTGCACCTCGTCGAGGACGAGCAGGGCGCCGTGGGCCCTGGTCAGTTCGCGTGCCGCCGTGAGATAGCCCTGCGGGTGGTTGCGCACCCCGCCCTCGCCCTGGATCGGTTCGATGAACATCGCCGCAGTCGTATCGTCGATCTCCGCCTCGAGGGCGGCGATGTCACCGAAGGGCACGAAGACGACACCGGGCACGCCGGGGGTGAAGGGCTCGCGATACTTCGGATTGCTCGTCAGCGCCAGGGACCCCATGGTCCGGCCGTGGAAGGAGCCCTCGACGGCGATCACCTTGGTCCGGGTGCCACCGGCGACCCGGCGCGACATCTTCAGCGCCGTCTCATTGGCCTCCGAACCGGAGTTGGCGAAGTAGACTGCCGAACCCTCGGGCGCCTTCGCGTGTTCGAGGATCCGCGTGGCCAGGTGGATCTGCGGCTCCGAGGCGAAGTAGTTCGAGATCTGCGCCAACGTGGCCACCTGATGGGATACGGCGGCGACGTAGTCCGGATGTGCGTGGCCCAGGGCGTTGACCGCGATGCCGGCCAACAGATCAATGTACTCCTTCCCGTCGGAGTCCCACACATGGGCCCCGCGACCGTGGTCGAGCAGGAGCTGGGGCCGTCCGATGGCGGGCAGAATGGAGTGTTCGTGGGCGGTCCGCCAGCCGGTGGCGGTGGTCTGGGGCTGGGTCTGATCAGCCATGATTCCTTCTAACATTCGTGAGTGGTGGGGAGAAACGGGGTCAGCCGACGGAGCGCGGCACGAAGTCCGGGTACTGCACCAGGGTTCCGATGCCCTCGTCGGTGAAGACCTCGAGCAGCAGCGAGTGCGCGGTGCGCCCGTCGATGATGTGAGCCTGGCCCACACCGTTGTCCACCGCGTCCAGCGCGGCGGTCATCTTGGGGATCATGCCGGAGTCGAGGCGGGGCAGCAGTTCCCGCAGCTCCTCCGGTGCGATGCGCGAGATGAGCGAGTCGCGATCGGGCCAGTCGCGGTACAGGCCGGGGACGTCGGTGAGCATGATGAGCTTGTCGGCGCCCACATACTTGGCGATCTGGGCCGCGGCCAGGTCCGCGTTGATGTTCAGCGGTTTACCCGCTGGCCCGCCGAGTTCCACCGCGATCGAGCACACCACCGGTACGCGCCCGGCGTCCAGCAGCTCGTTGAGCAGCTCGACGTTGACCCGGCGGATCTCCCCCACCCGGCCCAGGGCGACCTGTTGGCCGTCGACCGTCACGGAACTGGGCGTGGCCAGCAGCAGGTCGCCGTCCTCGCCGGACAGGCCCACCGCCGCATCGCCGTTCATATTGATGCGCGCGACGATATCGCGGTTGACCTGGCCCGAGAGCACCATGCGCACGACCTCGGCGGCCTCCTCGGAGGTGTAGCGCTGGCCGGCGATGAATTCGCTTTCGATGCCCAGGCGCTCCAGCATCGTGTTGATCTGCGGGCCGCCGCCGTGGACGACGATGGGCCGCAGCCCGGCGAAGCGGAAGAAGGCGATGTCATCGGCGAAGGCCTGCTGCAGTTCCGGGGAGACCATTGCATTGCCGCCGTACTTGATGACGATCGTGGCGCCCTTGAAGGTCTTGATCCAGGGCAGGGCCTCGGTCAGGACCTCCGCCTTGGACTGGGCCACGGCCAGGCGCTGGGCGGGGCTCAGGTGCTGGTGTGCGCGGCTACCGCGCGGCGTGTCGTTCATGATGAGTAGGCGCTGTTCTCTTCGACGTAGTCATGGGTCAGGTCCGAGGTCCACACCGTGGCAGCGGCCCCGCCTGCGTGCAAGTCGATGTCGACGGTCACCTCGCGGCCGAAGACGACTGTAGCCGGGTCGGCGTGCGGGGTGGATCCCTGGCAGACCATGATGCCGTTGATCGTCACGTCGATGGCATCGGGTTCGAAGGTGGCGTCCGTGGTGCCGACCTGGGCGACCACGCGGCCCCAGTTGGGGTCCTCGCCGAAGATCGCGGCCTTGAACAGGTTCGAGCGCGCGACCGCGCGGGATACGGTGACCGCTTCGGCCTCGCTGGCCGCCCCCCTGGTGGTGATCGCCACATCATGGTGGGCGCCCTCCGCGTCCACATGCAGCTGGCGGGCCAGGTCGACGCAGGCCTGGCGCAGCAGCTCCGCGAATTCCTCGGGATCGGGCTTGGCGCCCAGCCCGGAGCTCATCAGGATCACGGTGTCGTTGGTCGACATGCACCCGTCGGTGTCGAGCCTGTCGAAGCTGGCGTCCGTGGCACTGCGCAGCGCCGCATCGAGTTCCTCCGAGTCCAGATCCGCGTCCGTGGTCAGGACGACGAGCATGGTGGCCAGGGCCGGCGCCAGCATTCCCGCTCCCTTGGCGATCCCGCCGATCCGGAAGCCGGTGCCTTCGTAGCCGATGGTCTTGGGCACGGTATCGGTGGTCATGATCGCCTCGGCGGCGTCCTGTCCGGCCTGCGAGGTTTCCGCCAGGTCCGCGACCAGGCCGGGCAGCGCGCCCAGGATCTTATCGCGGAAGTCCTGCCCGCCCACACCGATCAGCCCCGTCGAGCACACCAGCACATCGCCTGCCGCGACGTCCAACAGCCCGGCGGCGGTTTCCGCTGTGGCGTGGGTGGTCTCGAAGCCGAAGGGCCCGGTGAAGCAGTTGGCGCCGCCGGAGTTGAGGACGACCGCGCGGGCCCTGCCGTCGGCTGCGGCCTGGCGGCTCCACAGCACGGGGTTGGCCTGGCAGCGGTTGGAGGTGAAGACCGCGGCGACGGCATCGGAGGGGCCGGTGTTGGCGATGACGGTCAGGTCGGGTTTGCCACTGGGCTTGAGGCCCGCGGTAGCGCCTGCGGCGCTGAAGCCCTGCGGATAGGTGACGCTCACGGTGCAACTCCTTGAACTGGGATTGAGAGGTCTTCGGGCAGCCCGAGGCTCAGCTGGGCCGATTGCAGTGCCTGGCCGGCGGTGCCGCGGACCAGGTTGTCGATGGCTGCGCACACCAGGACGGTGCCGGCGCGCTCATCGATGGCGAACTGCAGATGCGCGGTGTTCGAGCCGACCGCCGCCGAGATGTGCGGCCACTGGCCGTGAGGCAGCAGCCGGATGAAGAGCTCATCGTCGTAGGCGGCATGGAAGGCCGCGGCGATCGTCGCGGGGTCTGTCCCGGGGGTCAGCGGCGCCTGGCAGGTGGCCAGAATTCCGCGGGCCGCCGGAATCAGCGTGGGGGTGAAGGAGATCCGCACGTCGGTTTCGTCCGGAGTCTGGCCCAGCACCGCGGCCAGGTTCTGCTCGATCTCCGGGACGTGCCGGTGGGTCCCGGCTGTGCCGTACGGGCTGGCGTCGCCCAGGATCTCCGCTGCCAGCAGGTGCGGTTTGAGCGACTTGCCGGCGCCGGAGACGCCATTGGCCAGCACCGCGTGCAGCTGGGTGTGGTCGATCAGCCCGACTGCGACCAGGGGCTGGAGGGCCAGGGTGATCGCCGTGACATTGCACCCGGGTACTGCGATCCGCTTGGCACCGGGCAGGAGCGCGCGCTGCTTGCGGCCGCCGGGCAGCATGAGTTCGGGCAGGCCATAGGTCCAGGTGCCCTGGTGTTCGGATTTGTAGAACTTCTCCCAGGCCGCTGCGCTGACCAGGCGGTGGTCCGCCGCCAGGTCGAGGATGAGGGTGGCGGGCGAGGCGGCTTCGAGTTCCGCCGCGATCTTGCCGGACTCCCCGTGTGGCAGGGCCAGGACGACGATGTCGTGGCCCGCCAGGACCTCGGCCGTGGACGGCTCGATGACCATGTCCGCATATCGGACCAAATGGGGCTGGTACTCCCCCAAAGTGTGACCGACGGACGAATTGCCGGTGAGCGTTGTAACGTGAAGGGATGGATGGCCGTCGAGCAGCCGGAGCATTTCCCCGCCTGCGTACCCGGTGGCCCCGGAGACTGCAACACTGAAATCGGACATGTGCATAACGATACATGATGTTTAAACTTTATGCACTAGCGTGACGGTTCACCGTCCCGCGGTCCGAATCGATCCGCAAACCGACTCGAAGGAGCACCCATGTTCGCAATCCAGGCGATGCGCCAGGGCGGGCCCGAAGTACTCGCCTACAACGAACTGCCCGATCCCGTGCCAGGCCCCGGCCAGGTCCTCGTCGACGTCCGCGCCGCAGGCGTGAACTTCATCGACACCTACCGCCGCGGCGGCATGTACCCCATGCCCTTCCCCCACATCGTCGGCTCCGAGGGCGCGGGCACGGTGGCCGCCCTGGGTGAGGGCGTGAGCACCGTGGCCGTGGGCGATGCGGTGGCCTGGCACGACGCCCCCGGCTCCTATGCCACCCGCGTCGTGGTCGCCGAGAAGTCCCTGCTGCCGGTACCGGACGGAGTCGACTTCCCGACCGCCGCGGCGATCCCCCTGCAGGGTCTGACCGCCCAGTATCTGGCCACCGGCTCCCACCGGATCGAACCGGGCCAGACCGCGCTGATCCATGCCGCCGCCGGCGGTGTCGGCCTGCTGCTGACCCAGTTCGTCAAGCACCTGGGAGGCCGGGTGATCGGCACGGTCTCCACCCGGCAGAAGGCGGACCTGGCGCGGGCAGCCGGCGCCGATGAGGTGTTCCTCTACGGCCCGGATGTCGACATCACCGCGACCGTTATGGACCTGACCGACGGCGCCGGGGTCGACGTCGCCTACGACGGGGTCGGCAAGGACACCTTCGACGCCTCTTTGGCCAGCCTCAGGCCGCGCGGTTCCATGGTGCTCTTCGGAGCCGCCTCGGGCGCCGTGCCGCCATTCGACATCCAACGCTTGAACTCCGGTGGTGGCATCTTCCTGTCACGGCCCTCACTGCAGTGGTTCGCCCGGACCCCGGAGGAGTTGCAGGAGCGCAGTGATATGGTCTTCGCCGGGCTGAACGAGGGCTGGCTGGACTTCCGGGTGGGAGCGACCTTCCCCCTGGCCGAGGCCGCTGACGCCCACCGTGCTCTGGAGGGTCGGAAGACCACCGGTAAGGTCGTGCTCCTGCCCTGAGTGGGGCCGGCTGAGCGCCGCGGCCGATGATCCGCGCGCCGCTCAGCCGCTTCGGCGGGTCATCGCCGGGGCGACGACGCGTTCGGCCAGGATCGCTCCGGTCAACAGCAGCCAGGAGCCGAAGTACGTGAAGATCTTGAGCTCACTGGACAGGGTCGGCCCGATATCGGCGGCCATCAGCATGATCCCGCCGATGATGAGCGCCGTCGCGATCACCGTCTGCACCAGGGAGTCGCCCAGCAACCGCATCATCCTGCCCAGAGTGGACTGGTCCATCCCCGTGGGGCCCACGTTGAGCTCCCCGTCCTCCAGATGGGCCACCGCACGCGAGACCCGCCCCGGCAGTTCGAGCAGCTGTGTACCCGTGGTCAGCGCATAGAGCTTCGCCCGGTCGACCATATCGGCCGGCCGCCTGGCCTGGGCCAGGAGGGAGTCACCGCGTGCCTGCACCATATCCAGTAGGTCGAGATCCGGATCGAGCACCTTCAGCGAACCCTCCAACGTGCTGATCGCGCGGAAGGCCGAACCGATCGGCGTTGGCATCGTGAAACCGTGGACGACGAAGAAGTTGGCCAGTTGGGTGAACAACTCGGAATAGTTCCCGCGCCCGGCGGTGGCGAAGCGCAGCATGACATCGCCGATATCGCGTTGCAGCATCCGGGCGTTCGCGCCGGCGGGATTGCCCAGCATATCGAGCACGGCCGAGGTCGCCGCCCGTGAGTCCTGGGTCTGCAGAGCAACCAACAGGATCATGATGTCCTGCCGGTCCCCGGCCTCCAGCCGGCCCACCGCGCCGAAGTCGATCAGCCCCATGGTGCCGCCGGGCTGGATCAGGATATTGCCGCCGTGCAGATCGGCGTGGAAGGTCCCATCGACCAGCATCTGTCTGGCGATGAGTTCGAACAGGTCCTCTGCCAGACCCCGGCGCAGCCGCCTTGGCATCGTGGCCAGTTCCGTGTGGGCCTTCGACAGCGGGGTGCCCGCCACCCGGTCCATCACGATGACGGTGGGCCCCGAGAGCTCCGGGTAGATGCGCGGGATAACGATATCTTCCTGGCCCGAGGCCGCGGTGACCTCGCGCATCGCGATCGTCTGTGCGGCCTCCTCCCGGTAGTCCAGTTCGGTCCGAAGGGACTTCACGAAGGACTCCGCCAGTTTGTACACGCCCACTTGGCGCGCCCAGACCGCCCGTGCCTCCAGGCTCTCGGCCAGGGTCAGGATGATATCGGAGTCCGCCTGGACCTGCCCGCGGATCCGGGGGCGCTGCACCTTGACCACCACCGGGGTGCCGTCGTGGAGCACTGCGGTGTGCACCTGGGCCACCGAGGCCGCCGCCAGTGGTCTGCGGTCGAAGGAGGCGAACACCTCGTCGACGGGCTTGCCCCAGGATTTGAGCAGTTCGGGCTCCAGCTCCGAAAACGGCACGGGCGGGACCTCGGCCTGGAGCTTGGAGAACTCGCGGACGAATTCCGGTGGCACGGCGTCGGCGCGGGTGGCGGCGAACTGACCGAGTTTGACGAAGGTGACCCCACAGGCGGCCAGGGCCCGTGCGAGCGTGGCAGCCAACGAGTCCAGATCCACGTGGATCCGCCGTGGCAGGCGCGGACGGACATAACTGGACAGCCCGTGGACCACCAGGATCCGTTGGATCTCCAACAGGCGCCTGGTCCGCCGGTAACGGCCGGGCACCCGGGTGGCGCCCCGGGCGACCGACCCCAGGGTGCCCCCGGGCCACACGATCTCGAGTCCCAACAGCACGGCCACCTGAATGGCCACCAGCCAGCCGAACAACAGCAGGTAGACCATCGCGCCGGCCAGGCCCCACTGGTTGTCCAGCACATCGAGCACATCGGTCACATGCAGTAGCCGGTACGCCTCCTGGGTGATGGGCCACAGTGCCATGCCGAAGACCAGGGACAGGACGGCATTGCGGACCAGTCCTGTGCCCACCCGGGACAGCCGGCGGACCAGCACCCCCAGGATCGCCGCATTGAGCAGGCCCAGGGCGATCGTCCACACAACGGTCATGGGGCACTTCCTTTCACACCGGCACGGATCGTGCACCGTCCGGTGCCTGGCATACGGTCAGGGGATTCCGAGTCAGGATCTACATGTCCACGCGCAGCAGTCGCCGCCCGGCCTGCGGTGACGCGGCCGCCAGCGATTCAGGGGTGTCAAGGCCCGCGCGGACATAGCGACCCGACCATGCGTCGAGGTCTCCGGAGGCAAAGGCCAGCGCCAGGTCCGCCACCGCCTGTGGGTCCGTCCACTCGCTGCGTCCGTCGTGGACCGACATCGCAGAGGTCATCTCCGTGCGCACCACGCCCGGTGCCATTTCGAAGATCCGCAGGCCCTGCTCGTGCCCGTAGTGTTCGACCGAATCGGCCAGGCGGAACAGGGCGGCCTTGGAGGCCGAATACGCAGCGTATTCGACGGTGCCCTGGGCACCGGAACCGGAATTGAGATCGATGATGCGCGCCGGGGCCCCGGTAGTGGCCGCGGTGGCCAGCAGCACCGGCGCCAGGGCGTTGACCAGCAGGAGGGGGCCCGCGACGTTCGCTGCGACGACGGCCAGCAGGTCGGCCGGGTCGTCTTCCCAGACGGGGCCCGCGTTCGGCTCAATGCGCCCTGCGTTGTTCACCAGCACGCGCAGCCGGGTACCGGTGCGCGCGGCGATCTCCTCCAGGGATTCTCGCAGCGCCGTCACGGATCCGGGATCGGCGACGTCGAGGCCACAGCCGAAGACCCGCTGTGGTGCCCCGGCCGCGGCCGCGAGTTCGGCCGCCGTGGCCTGCGCCCGGGTGGCATCTGTGGCGGTGAGCACCACTGTGTAGCCGGCGCGGGCGAAGGCCTCGGCCAGATGGCGGCCGATTCCCCTGGCCCCACCGGTGATGAGCACCAGGTCCACACTGTGTTCCGTCCCGGCCGTACCCTGGCGGCCGACTGCCTGCTGCGCGCTCATCAGCCGCGGACCTCGGCCCCGTGACGCTGCGCGGCCACCGCGGTCGCGGCCTCGCGCAGGGCGGAGGCCTCGTCAGCGGTCAGCGTCCGATCGTGGGCGCGGAAGGTCAGCCGGAAGGCCACGGACTTCTTGCCCTGGGCGATCTGGTCGCCGGTGTAGACGTCGAACAGTTCAAGGGATTCGAGCTCGTCCCCGGCCCCGGCGCGCAGAGCCGCTGCCAACTGGCCCACGGTCACCGTATCGTCGACCAGCAGGGCGACGTCCTGCCTGGACACCGGGTAGCTCGACAGGGCCCCGTGCCAATCGCGGGCAGTGGGCTGCGCCAGCAGCGCGTCCAGGTCGATTTCGAAGGCAACGGTGCGCGCGGGCAATCCCAGGTTCTCGCACACCTTGGGGTGCAGTTCGCCCGCATGGCCCAGCACGGCGCCGGTGGCCCCGGTGAAGCGGGCGCAGCGGCCGGGGTGGTAGGGGGCGTACTCCGCGGCCGCGACCTCCGGACGCACGCCGATAAGGGCCGCAATCCGGTGGACCAGTTCGATGACGTCCTGGGCTCCGGCCTGCCGGCCCTTGCCCCAGACGCCGGGCAGTTCAGCGTGTCCGGAGATGATGCCCGCGAAGTGGTACGGCTGGGCCGGGACCGAGGCGAAGATCGCCTCGAGTTCGGCATCGTCGGGGTGATAGCCCGGCTGGAAGCTCAGTCCCTGGGCCAGGGCGGTGGTCTGTGGCGTGGTGACCAGTCCGGCCTCGAACAGGGCGACGTCCTTGAAACCGCGGCCCAGGTTGCGGGCCAGCGCATCGGGCAGGGTCGCCAGCAGGTGCGTGCGCATGAGCGGATTGTCCTCGGCCAGCGGATTGGCTAGGCGGATGTTGACCCGGCGGGGGTCGGCGGCGTCGATGAGTTCGGCATCGCTGCGCTTGTCCGAGGTGAACGGATAGGTCAGGACCTCCGTCAGCCCGGCGGCCGCCAGCAGGTTCGAGACCGCACGACGGGTCCGCTGGGCCCGCGTCAGCCCGGCGCCGCCGGGTGCCTGCGGCAGGATCGAGGGGACCTGGTCATAGCCGTTGACCCGAACGACCTCCTCGACCAGGTCCTCCGAGGCGCTCAGATCGGGGCGCCAGCCCGGCACCGTGACGCGCAGCAGCGCGCCCGGCTGTGCGGCCTCGGCCACCCCGTCGACGCGGCAGCCCACGGATTCGAGCGCGGATACCACCTGGGCCGGCGTGTAGGCCACGCCCACGCGCTTGGCCGCGGCGTCCACCGCGAAGTCCAGCACCGCTTCGCTCGGGGCGGAGCCGGCCACGGTGACATCATGGCTCAGCGTCCCGCCACCGAGTTCGACCAGCAACAGCGCACAGCGCAGTGCGGCAGTCGGCCCCAGGAACGGGTCGACTCCGCGTTCGAACCTGCGCGCGGCCTCACTGGGCAGCTTGTGGCGTCGCGCGGTCCGGGCGATCGACACCGCATCGAAGTGCGCGGCCTCGATCAGGATGTCGGTGGTCTGCTCGGTGACCTGGAGTGCGGCACCGCCCATCACACCGGCCAGGCCGATGATGCGGGTATCCCCCGCGGCACCGCCCTCATCGGTGATGAGCAGGTCCTCGGGGTCCAGCTTCCGCTTGACGTCGTCGAGCGTGGTCAGCTTCTCACCCTTGCGGGCGCGGCGCACGACCAGTTTGTCGCCCAGTTTCGCGGTGTCGTAGGCGTGCAGGGGCTGGCCGAGTTCGAGCATGACGTAGTTCGTCACGTCGACGGTCAGGGAGATGGGGCGCATGCCCTCGTCGAGCAGCCGCTTGACCATCCAGTAGGGGGTCCGCGCGGAGGCGTCGATCCCGGTGACCCGCAGAGCGGTCAGGCGGTCGCAGCCGGGCACCCCGTGGATCGGGGCCTCGTCGGCCAATTCGACGGGGAAGCCGGTGCCGGCGGCGGCCAACAAGTCGGAGGTGTCCAGGGCGGCGGGGTCGGCGAACTCCTGGTTCTTCAGCAGGGCGAATTCCCTGGCCACCCCGCGCAGCGACAGCTGGTAGCCGCGGTCGGGGGTGATGTTGACGTCGAGCACCGTGTTGTCCAGCCCCAGCAGCGCTTTGGCATCATCGCCGGGGGTCCCGTCCAGGCCCCAGTCGGCCAGTCGGATGATGCCGTCGTGGTCCTCGCCCAGGCCCAGCTCACGGGCCGAGCAGATCATCCCGTCGGAGACGTGGCCGTAGGTCTTGCGGGCGGCGATCGCGAAGTCACCGGGCAGCACGGCACCCGGCAGGCAGGCCACGACCAGGTCGCCCGGGCCGAAGTTGTGCGCCCCGCAGACGATCCCGCGCGGTTCGTCCTCGCCCACATCGACGGAGCACCAGTTGACGGTCTTGCCGTTCGAGTGCTTCTCGGGTTCTGCGGTGAGCACGCGGGCGACGACCAGGGGACCTGTAACGGTGGGGCCGAAGAAGTCCTCTTCCTCCAGGCCGATCCCGGCCAGCTCCGCCGCCAGTTCCCTGGCATCGGTGACGCCGGAAAGGTCGACGAGTTCGGAGAGCCATTCCAGGGAGACGCGCATCAGGCGACACCTCCGAAGGTGTGCGAGAAGCGGATATCGCCCTCGACCATATCGTGCATATCGTTGATACCTTCTCTGAGCATGAGGGTGCGTTCGATGCCCATGCCGAACGCGAAGCCCTGGTAGACGTCGGGGTCGATCCCGGCGGCGCGCAACACGTTCGGGTGGACCATGCCGCAGCCACCCCATTCGATCCAGCCGGGTCCGCCGACCTTATTGGGGAACCAGAAGTCCATTTCCGCGCTGGGCTCGGTGAATGGGAAGAAGCTGGGCCGCAGGCGCGTGGTGGATTCGGGGCCGAACATCGCGCGGGCGAATTCGTCGAGCGTACCCTTCAGATGGGCCATGGTCAGGCCCTTGTCGATCGCGATGCCCTCGACCTGGTGGAACACCGGGGTGTGGGTCGCATCGAGTTCATCGGTCCGGAAGGTCTTGCCGGGGCACACGACGTACAGCGGCACACCGCGGTTGAGCAGGGAACGCGACTGGACCGGGGAGGTATGGGTGCGCAGCACCAGACCCGCCGAGGCCGGATCGACGAAGAAGGTGTCCTGCATCTGCCGGGCCGGATGATCCGGTCCGAAGTTCAGCGAGTCGAAGTTGACCCATTCGTTCTCGACCTCGGGTCCCTCGGCCACTTCCCAGCCGTGGCCCACGAAGTGATCGGCGATCTGCTCCTGCAGCTGCTGGAGCGGATGGCGCGAGCCCGCGGGAGTCCGGTTGGTGGGCGCGGTGACGTCGATCGCCTCGCTGACCAGCACACGGGCGTCGCGTTCATCCTCGAGCTGCTGCTGGCGGGCGGCCAGGGCCTTCGAGACGCGCCCGCGGCTCGAGCCCACCAGCTTGCCCGCGGCGGCCTTGAGCGACTTGTCCAGCTTGCCGATGGACCGGTTCGCCAGCGCCAACGGCGCCTTATCGCCCATATGATCGATCTTGGCCTGTTTCAGGTCGTCCAGGGACTCGGCTTGGGCGAATGCGGCGAGCGCGGCTTCCACCGCGGCGGTGACGCCCGCCTCGTCGAGCGGATCAAGATGCTCGGACATCGGCCTTCTTTCTCACGATTTCGTTCAATGTGCAGTCAGGGGTCATTCTACCGGTGGCCTAGAGGCGGACGTTCTTGGCCGATTCGTAGATGCAGATACTGGCCGCCGAGGCCAGGTTGAGGCTTTCGGCCCGCCCGTAGATCGGGATGGCCACGGCGGCGTCGCACTGTGCCCGGTCGGCCTCGGGCAGACCCCAGGCCTCGTTGCCGAAGACCCAGACAGTGGGCCGGGTCAAGTCCAGCCCGGTGTCCCAGGGCACGTGCAGATCGTGGGCGGGCTGATGGGCGTCGGCGGCCAGCACCTGCATGCCGCGGGCACGGGCCAGTTCGGTGACCTCCGGCAGTCCGACCCCGGTGACGACCGGGGTGTGGAACAGAGAGCCGGCGGTCGAGCGGACCGTCTTCGGGTTGTACACGTCGACGCTGGCCGAGGTGAAGACGATGCCATCGGCACCCGCTGCGTCCGCGACGCGCAGCACGGTGCCGGCGTTGCCGGGGTCCCGCACCTGGCTGAGCACGATGACCAGTTTGGATTGTTTGGTCACCACGTCGGTCAGCGGGACGTCCAAGCGCTCGGCCACGCCGACCAGGCCCTGGCTGTGCTCCGTATCGGAGACCTCTGTCAGGGCCTCCTTCGTCGCCTGGTGGATGCGCACGTCCGCCTGCTTGGCAAGCCCCAGGATGTCCGTGTGGCGTTCCGCGGCCTCCGCGGTGATCCACAGATCCACCACCGAGCCGCGCGGCGCGCCCTTGGGGAAGATCGGCTCGCCGGTCTCTTTGTCCCGTCCGGTGGGAATCGTGACGGCCGCCGGTGCGAGTTCGAGCTGGTGGCGCAGCGCCTCGCGAATGGTCTGCGGTCCCTCCATCAGGAAGCGGCGGGCCTTATTGCGCCAGCTGCGCTTGTGCAGCTTCGCGGCCTCCTTCAGGTGCTTGGACTGCGGGGAGGTGATGACCGGTCCGCGCAGGCCGGGATACAGGGCGACGGGTTCGTCAGAAGTCATGGTCCAAGCCTAGCGGCCCCGACGGGGACGACGGCGATGCTATGAGATTCGGTGATTTGATATACAGGTGATGTGAGCGACACAGACCAGCCCAGACCGACCGCGCCCTTCATGCCCTCGGCCCCACCCCCACCCGTTCCTCCCCTGCCACCACAGGACCCGCCGACAGGCGCACCCGGTTCGGTGAACACCGGTGGTAGCCGGCGGAGCGCGCTGCGGCCGGCCCTGCTGGGAGCCGGTGCCGGTGTGCTCGTGCTCGTCCTGGCTCTCGGCGGGTTCGTGCTGTTCCGACATCTGGGCGCCGCGGACTTCAACCGGCCGCCGGTGGCGTCCGGCCGCGTCGATACGACGGGTCTGGAGGACTATGCACTGGTGCCAGCCCCCTCGGGTCTGGTCCCGCCGGAGAAGGACTCCGGCTATCTGTTCCTGGCTGGGGAGGATTCCGATGCCGTGGCGAAGCTGACACCCGATTCGCCCAGCCCCGACTGGATCGCGCCCATTCCCCGCAAACAGGGCACCAAGCGTTCGGATTGCAAACTCGCCGAGGACCACCTCGACTGTGGCAGTGTGACGATCGACCTGCGCACCGGCGACTCCACCGCCACGGGCGGGGACGACACCGGATCCACGGGTGCCGGCACAGAGGACATCACCGTCGACGACACCACGATCACGCGCGAGGGCGATACGATCGTCGGCCGCGATCCGCAGGGCACCGAGGTCTGGCGAGTAACCGTCAAGGATGCCAAGTCGTTCAGCGTCTCCGGAAGCAAGCTCTACGTCAAGGTCGCCGATATGATGTTCGTCTACGATTTCGCCAAGCGCGGCGGTGACACCGAGCAGACCGTCACGGACGAACAGCGCACGGCCGACCGGCCCCAGCGACTGGACAAGAAGGCCTTCGCCCAGGGGAAACTGCAGATCCCCAGCGTGTGCAAGGAGTTCGTCGACTACAAGGAGGACCTCGATCCGGAGCAGGCCGCACGCCGGGCAGCAGACCAACCCTTCACCGAGGTCACCATGTCCGGCGGTCGATTCCATCCGGCCGGGGCGCCGGTCGACTATCAGGCCGCCGAAGTGACCAAGGTCGTGCCGATGACAGTGGCGGGTGGGCCCGCCGCCGCGGTGGTCTTCACCTGTAACCCCGGCGGGAACTACACCTATGATTCGCTGGCCGTCTACGACGCCGAGCGCAAACCGCTGGGCAGCGTCGAGTTCGCAGGAGCCGATGCCCCGGCTCTGCTTGGCTGGGCGCCCAAACTGTATTTGGAGACCGTCAAGGCCACCGGGGACTACCTCCAGCTGAGTGTGCCGGTGGGAGTCTACGGAGACGGCTCGTGCACCGGCTGCGAGAAGTCGGGGACCGCCCGCTACAGTTACCGACTCGGTGCCGATGGTCTGCACATGGTCGACGGGGTGTTGGGAATCAAGGGCAAGCAGGTGCGCAAACCGGCGGTCCAGGATGTGCAGCGCTTCCTCGATGCGGTGCGCACCGGCGACGACGACTATGCCACGAAGCATGCGACGAAGGAGCAGATGGACACGCTCTCCTCCGTGTTGGGGGACGGCCAGGAGAAGGGCGCGCCGACCGTCCGCTCGGTGCAATTCGGTCCCGGCGTCAAAGCCGACAGCTGCGAGGTCGTCAATCCCGTGGACGACTCGGAATACGGTACCGGCACCTACTACTTCGCCAATGGCAAGACCCTGTTGGGCCTCGGCGCGCAGGACATCCGGCCGGGCGATACCGTCTGCGGCATCGTCACCGATGAGATCAAGACGTTCACGTCGGACGACTCCGAGTCCTGTCCGATCTACCTGCTGCTGCGCGGCAATGCCAAGGGCGATGTGCAGGCCTACTACTTCGGACGACAGTTCAGCTGAGGGCAGCGGGCAACACAAAGGGCCGGTAGGGGATCTCCCCTACCGGCCCTATGAAAAACCGTTGGCGCTGAGCGGACTCAGGCTGCGTTCTTCGGTGCGTTCACATCTGCGGGCAGCGCGGCCTTTGCCACGGCGACCAGCTTCGCGAAGGTGGCGGCGTCGTTGACGGCCAGTTCGGCCAGCATACGACGGTCGACCTCGACCTGCGCGGCCTTCAGGCCCTGAATGAAGCGGTTGTAGGTCATGCCGTTGGCGCGGGCTCCGGCATTGATGCGCTGGATCCACAGGCGACGGAAGTCACCCTTACGGGCGCGACGGTCACGGTAGCTGTAGACCAGCGAATGGATGACCTGTTCCTTGGCCTTGCGGTACAGGCGCGAACGCTGTCCGCGGTAGCCGCTGGCGCGGTCGAGAATGACCCGACGCTTCTTCTTGGCGTTGACCGCCCTTTTCACACGTGCCACGTGTACTCCTTAAGAAAAAAGTTTTCGGAAAGACTCAGCGCTTGCCCAAGAGCTTGAGGCCCTTTTTGGCATCGCCCTTCGCCAGGACCTGGTCCTGCGACAGGCGGCGCTTGCGACGCGAGGACTTGTGCTCGGCCAGGTGGCGGTTGTTGACGCGTTCGCGCATGACCTTGCCACTGCCGGTGAGGCGCAGGCGCTTCTTGGCGCCGCTGTGGGTCTTCTGCTTCGGCATGTTGCCGTTCTCCTTTACATCGACACCGTCGGGTGAACGACGGGGCTGGTCCCCGACGCAATGGTGCCCGGCAGGGCACCACCGCGTGGTTTGACGATTATTCCGCCTTGGACTTGCGTGCCTCGGCGTCTGCCTGGGCCTTCGCCTGGGCCTCGCGCTCACGACGCGATTTGACCTCGGCCGTCGAACCCTTGGCTCCGGCGGTGGCCTGACGGGACTCCGCCCTGGCATCCGCCTTGGACTTCAGTGGTGCAATCACCATGACCATGTTGCGGCCGTCGACACGCGGGGACGACTCCACGGTTCCCAGATCCGATACGTCCTCGGCCAGGCGGTTGAGCAGTTTGATGCCCATCTCCGGCCGCGACTGCTCGCGTCCACGGAACATGATCATGACCTTGACCTTGTCGCCACCGGACAGGAACCGGGAGACATGGCCCTTCTTGGTCTCATAGTCGTGGGCATCGATCTTGAGTCGGAACCGGATTTCCTTCAGGGCCATATTGGCCTGATTCTTCCGGGCCTCGCGCGCCTTCTGGGCCGACTCGTACTTGAACTTGCCGTAATCCATGAGCTTGGCCACCGGGGGCTTCGCCTGTGGGGCAACCTCTACGAGGTCCAGATCGGCTTCGCGAGCGAGGTCGAGCGCCTTACGAATGGCGACGATACCGACCTGTTCACCGTTGGGTCCGACAAGGCGGACCTCGGGCACCCGGATCCGATCATTAATGCGCGGCTCGCTGATGTGCTCGCTCCTAACATTCCAAGAAAAAGATCACTCGGGCCAAAAGGAAAGGCTCCCTTTCGACCAATGCGAAGGGAGCCCGGAATCTTATGATTGCAACCCGAGGGCTGCAACGCATTACCACATCAGTGGTGAAAATTCGTACCCGACCGCTTGAACGGTCAAGGTGGGAGCGGGCTCCGCTTTGCACTAACGACCATAGTACCCGTATCCGTCGGCATTTGCACATCGACTCCGTCACACACATGAATCTCACTCGACGTCGTCTTCCCCTCCCCTGCATTTCAACACCGGAGGGCGGCCACGGGGCCGAGGACCTGCGCAGTGGTCCGTGTGGGAAGCTTGGACCATGAATGAACAGACGAATTTCTCCTTCGAGACCCAGGATGCCGAGTCCGGCGCCGCCGCAGCCAACGCCGAGGAACAGGCCGCCGGCACCGCGATGCGCGACATCGCCGAGGTTGCGGCCGTCGAGGTCATCACCTCGGCAGCCGTCCACCTGATGAGCGCAGCGGCGGTCAAGGTGGGGCTGGCCGAGGACGCAGACGGAGTCAAGGGCGCGGAGTTGATGGACCTCGACGAGGCCCGCAAGCTCATCACCGCTCTGGCCGGCTTGATCACCGCAGGCGCGCCCGAGGTCAGCGATTCCCACGCCCGCCCGCTGCGCGATGGACTGCGCAGTCTGCAGTTGGCCTTCCGCGAGGCCTCGGCCATCCCCGATGCCCCCGGCAAGGGACCGGGCGAGAAGTTCACCGGCCCCGTTATGTGAGCCGCGAACCGAACCCGGGCCCGAGCCCGGTTTAGGTCGCCCAACCTTCCTTGCACGCGCACGCGCCCCCGTTATCCTGGGACGCGTGCGTGATCTTTTTGCATCGGACGTCCCCAGTGCCTCGGTTCTCAGCGGACCGGCCGGACCGATCCTCCTCCAGGACCACTATCTGATCGAGCGACTCTCCCGGCCGACCCCGCGGCGGCGGTCGGTCAACGCCAAGGGCGGCGGAGCACTCGGCACGTTCACCGTCACCGGCGATGTCTCCGCGCTGACCCGTGCCCAGGTCTTCGCCCCCGGCGCCCGGACCCAGGTGCTGGCCCGCTTCTCCTCGACCTTCGGCGAACCGGGATCCCCGGATACCTGGCGCGATCTGCGCGGCTTCGCCGTGAAATTCTACGGTCCCGACGGCAACCTGGACATCGTCGGCAACAACTCCCCCGTGTACTACGTGCGCGATACGACGGCAGTCGGGGCGCTCATGCGCGCTGGCCTGCGCGATCCGGAAACCGGGCTGTACTCCCACGACGCCCAGTGGGACTTCTGGTCGGCCACTCCACAGACGGCCCACCAGGTCGCCTATCTGATGGGCGACCGCGGGATCCCGCGGTCCTGGCGCGAACAGAACGGCTACGGCACGCACACCTTCCAATGGGTCGCCGCCGACGGCCGCAAATCCTGGGTCAAGTACCACTTCGAATCCGCGCAAAAGGCCGACTTCCTCTCCGCCCACGGCCATGAGGGCTTCGGACAGGCCGACGCGCAGGCGATGGCCGGCATCGACGCCGACTTCCACCGGCGCGATCTGGCACAGGCGATCAACGCGGGGAACTATCCCTGCTGGACCCTGTCGGTTCAGGTGATGGACGAACAGCGGGCGACCGAAGTCGACTTCGACCCCTTCGATCCGACCCGCGTGTGGCCCCACTCCGAGTTCCCCCTGCACGAGGTGGGCCGCCTCGAACTCGACCGCAACCCGCGCGACTTCTTCACACAGGTTGAACAGGCGGCCTTCACCCCGGCCAATCAGGTGGCCGGAACCGGGCTGAGCCCCGATCCGATCCTGCTGGCCAGGGTCCGTGCCTATGGGCTCTCGCACCGGCAGCGCATCGGCGCCGACTTCGCGGCTCTACCGGTCAATCGGACCCTGCCCGGCGTCGTGCCGGGTACCGCGGAGCCGCTGGCGGCCGAGGACCTGCTCGTCGGTGCCCAGTCCGCGGGGAGCCCGGCAGCGGGTCGAGCCGCCGCCGACTTCGCGCAGGCCCACACACTGGTGCGCACCGTAATGGACGATGAGCAGCGCGACCGGCTTGTCGGCAATGTGTCCGGGCACCTGCTCTGCGGCGTCAGCGAGCCGGTGCTGAGCCGGTCATTCGACTATCTGCGGCGCATCGACGCCGAGACCGGGGACCGCGTCGAAGCAGTGGTCCGTGCGGCCGGGCACCGGTGAACCGGACCGGGTCCCGATAGGACCGGCCCCGGCCGGCCGTTAAGCGGACTCGAGACTCAGAGTCAGGGAATCAGCGGCCTCGGCGATCTGCGGGGAGCCGGCCAGAGCCGTCTGCAGGGAGCCCAGCTCCGCCTGACTCGGCTGCCGTAGCGCCCGCACGTGCAGTGATACCTCGGGACCGCTCACAACGAGCCCGGCCGACCCCGGACCTACGCCCAGGGAGTCGATCCAGTCCAGGCCGGGAGTCTCACGCGCGATTCGCCCCAATTCCGCCACCGTGTTCGGATCGGCCCAGGCGGGCTGCCACTGCTCCTGTTTCAAGAACGCCCACAGGGCGGGCCTGCGCAGCAGGAAGGAACGCGGTGAGCCGGGGTCGAGCACGACCAGTTCCGCACCCTCCTCGACGGCCGCCGCGCACAGGCGCTCGGCCTCGATCGGTACGGGCCTGGCCTGCGGGTGCCAGGCGGTGAGGCTCGGGATGTCGGTGAAGCACGGAACGCAGCGCCTGCCGTCCTCCGAGGCCAGGAGCACCATCGCCATTTCGGATTTATTGTCGTGGACGTAGCCGTGTTCGTCGGTCGTATGTTCCACCGCGGTCGGCAGCACGGGGGCGTAGAGCCGGGTATCGCGCAGCGCTGCGAGGACGGATACGTGCAGCCGTGGATCGAAGGGATCCCGGGTCACGGCGCACAGAGCGTCGACGAGAACGGCGTCCGCCTCCCCCGTATCGCCGGAGAAGGGGTTGGGGTGCAAGTCCCGGCCGGCCCACGGGGTGCCGGCGGAATCCGCGGTGTTACCGTCGACGCCCGCGGCTTTGTCCGTCATGCCGGGCGCCCCGCCACGTCGAGGGCCTGGGCCAGGGTGAACTTGCCGGCGTACAGTGCCTTGCCGACGATCGCGGAGTCGACGCCCAGTCCGACCAGTGCGCGCAGCGCACGCAGATCGTCCAGGCTGGAGATCCCGCCCGAGGCGACGACCGGCTTATCGGTGCGCTCCGCGATCTGACGCAGCAGATCGACATTGGGTCCGCGCAGGGTGCCGTCCTTGGTCACATCCGTGACCACATAGCGCGCACAGCCCGCTTCCTCCAGCCCGTCGAGCACCTCCCACAGGTCTCCCCCGTCTTCGGTCCAACCGCGGGCGGCCAGGGTGGTCCCCCGGACGTCCAGGCCGATCGCCACCGTATCGCCATAGGTCTTGATGACCTCGGCGGTCCAGGCGGGGTTCTCCAGCGCCGCTGTACCGATGTTGACGCGCTCGGCGCCGGTGTCCAGGGCACGTTCCAGACTCTCCGTATCGCGGATCCCGCCGGAGATCTCCACTTTCAGGGAGACCGACTTCGTCACCCGCTTGAGCAGTTCGTAGTTCGACCCGCGCCCGAAGGCGGCATCGAGGTCGACCAGGTGGATCCATTCCGCGCCGGCCTCTTCGAAGCCGTGTGCGGCATCGATTGGGGACCCGTACTCGGTCTCGCTGCCGGCCGCCCCCTGGACCAGGCGGACGGCCTTGCCGCCGGCCACGTCGACAGCGGGCAACAGAACGAGGCGGGGATCGGTGGTTGCGGTCATGTTCTCTTCGCTTTCGAAAGGCGCCGGCATGCGAGGCCGACGGGGATTAGAAACTTATCAGCCAGTTGCGCAGCAGCCGGGCCCCGGCGTCCGCGGACTTCTCCGGATGGAATTGGGTCGCCCAGGTGGGCCCGTCCTCAACGGCGGCGACGAAGCTCTCGCCATGGGTGGCCATGGAGGCGCAGGTGCCGGGCGGGGGAACATGGGCGGCGTAGGAGTGCACGAAGTAGAAATACTCTTCGGCAAGGCCCGCGAACATCCGGGAGCCGGCCCCGGGAGTCACCCGGGTCCAACCCATATGGGGGATGACGGGGGCCGTGAGCTTTTGGACCGCACCCGGCCACAGGCCGATCCCGGCGGTCTCGACGCCGTGCTCGGTGCCGTGGGAGAACATCACCTGTTCCCCCACGCAGATTCCCAGCGTGGGCCGTCCCTGCGCATGACGGGTACGGATGATCTCCACCCCGTCCACGGCCCTCAGCCCGGCCATCACCGCACTGAAGGCCCCGACTCCGGGGACCAGGAGGCCGTCTGCCTGCGCCGCGCGGGTCCGATCGGCGGTGAGTTCGACCACCGCACCCGCGTGTTCGAGCGCACGGACCGCCGAGCGGACATTGCCCGCTCCGTAGTCGAGGACGACGACATCTGCGCTCATGCGCCGGCCCTCTTCGCCCCGCCGCCGAGCAACCGCCAGACCCGGTACAGGGAGAATCCCAGGACGAGGGCAGCCACCGCCACGGCGGCCCACACCAGGGCACGGCCCGAAAGCGCAACCAGGGCGCCGACGACGACGGCGATCACAGCCAGTAGGGCGACGACGAACCAGAGCAGAGCGGTACGCGCCAGCGATGCCCTGGCCGGGGTCATGGTGGCGGCCGAGGCCTGCATCTTGGTCATCGTCGAGGTGTCGATATGGCCCTCGACCTCGGTGGGCGCTGTCTGTTCGAGCAGCAGGGCCTCGACGATTCCCGGCAGGTTCGTCAGGGCCAAGCCGGCCGGCACATCGGACTCGCGCTTGCCATTGCGATAGTGGCCGGCATCGATCTGTTCCTCGCTGCGCACCAGCATGAGCACCTCGTGCTCACCGGCCAGGCGCGAGATCGTCGTGGCGATCTCGTCGGCCCCGGCGGCCGTGACGTCGTCGCGGGACAGAGCGGTGAATTCTCCGACGGGCACGACGTCACCGTGGATGTTCGACAGGACCAGGGCCGCAGCCAGCTGGTCCGCGCGTCCGAAGGGGGTGACGATCAGGGTACGGCTCACAGGGCTCCTTTGGTACTGGGAATCGCGCTGCCCATCCGCGGATCGGGTTCGACCGCCTGGCGCAGAGCGCGGGCGAAGGCCTTGAATTGGGCTTCGACGATATGGTGCGGATCGCGGCCGTCCAACAGGGTCAGGTGGACCGTCATACCGGCTGCGAAGGTCAGCGATTCGAGGGCATGGCGCGTCATCGACCCGGTGAAGTGCCCGCCGATCAGGTGGTACTGCTGCCCCTCCGGCTCACCCGTGTGAACGAAGTAGGGCCTGCCGCTGATATCGACTACGGCGCGCGCCAGCGCTTCGTCCAGCGGTACGTGGGCGTCGCCGTAGCGGCGGATCCCCGCCTTATCCCCCAGCGCCTGGCCGAGTGCCCGGCCGATCACGATCGCGGTGTCCTCGACCGTGTGATGGACATCGATCTGGGTGTCACCGGTCGCGCGCACGCGCAGATCGCACAGTGAGTGTTTGGCCAGTGCATTGAGCATGTGGTCGTAGAACGGCACGCTTGTGTCGATGTCGCCCTGGCCGGTGCCGTCGAGGTCGATCTCGACTTCGACAGTGGATTCGGAGGTGGCCCGCGTGGCGCGGGCGGTGCGGTGGGTCATATCAGTCCTGGGTCTCAGAGGGTGCAGTCAGCAGTTCCGGGTGCGCTGAGACCACGGCCGTCACCGCGGCGATGAAGGCATCCGTTTCCGCTTCGGTCCCCGCGTTGACCCGCAAATGGCCGGGGATGCCGTTGTCACGCACCAGCACTCCACGATCCAACAGGTACTGCCAGAGTCCGTGCGGGTCCGCAATCGATCCGAACAGCAGGAAGTTCGAATCGGAGTCCGCAACGCTGAACCCCAGCCCCAAGAGGGCATCGCGCATCCGGTCGCGACTGGTCTTGAGGGCCTCGACATTGGCCAGCAGGGAATCCGCATGATCCAGCGCGGCTCCGGCTGCGGCCAGGGTCAGCGCGGACAGGTGATAGGGCAGACGGACCAGCTTCAGAGCGTCGATGAGCGCCGGCTGGGCCACGGCATAGCCCAACCGCACACCGGCGAAGGCGAAGGCCTTGCTCATGGTGCGCGAAACGACCAGGCGCGGATACTCGTCCAGCAGGGTCAGCGCGGAGACGAATCCGGGACGTGCGAATTCCGCATAGGCCTCGTCCACGATCACGATGCCGGGCGCCGCGCGCACAATGCGCTCCACCGATTCGATCGGCGTCGAGCCACCCGTGGGGTTGTTCGGAGTGCACACGAAGACGACGTCGGGCCGCTCCCCTTCGATCGCGGCCAGGGCCGCATCGACGTCGATGTGGAAATCCGCGGCGCGCGGTACAGAGAGGAAGGAAGCACCCGTGCCCGTCGTGATGAGCGGGTGCATGGAATAACTCGGGGTGAAGCCCATCGCGGTGCGCCCCGGACCTCCGAACGCCTGCAGGATGTGCGAGAGGACCTCGTTCGATCCGTTGGCCGCCCAGATCCAATCCGGCGTCAGCACGGGATTGCGGTCGGCCGCACCCTGGGTGAGCAGGACCCGATTCAGATATCCGACGAGCTTGCCCCGCAACGCGGTGAAGTCCCGGTCGGGGTAGCGGTTGAGATCGGGCAGGACTTTCGCGATCGCGTCGGACATCGCGGAGACGACGTCTGGCGGCACGCTGTAGGAGTTCTCGTTGACATTGAGTGCGACGGGCACGTCGAGCTGCGGCGCTCCATACGGGGTCTGTCCCCGCAGGTCGTCGCGCAGCGGCAAATCCTGGAGATCGGTCACACGGAAAGTCTAACGCGCAGGCACCTGCAGGCTCTGCCCGGCCCGGATCGCGGAGTCGCGCAGACCATTGAGCCGTTTGATGTCCTCGACCACTATGTCCGTGCGCTGTCCGCCGGAGTGCGTGCGCGCGATCGACCACAGTGACTGGCCTTCCTCGACAGTCACCGTGGTCGTCGCGGGCGGTTCCGGCGCCTGGGCCGAGGCACCCGGTTGCGCCAGGAGGAACACCGGAACCGTGACCACGGAAATGGCCACCAGGACCACCAGCAGACGGACCCGGGTAAGAGCACTCCGATGCGGCGCCGGACGGGTTGTCCGGAATGCCTGTGACACAGCGATACTCATCGTTCCTCCTTTGGTTCGGGTCGCGCGGTGGGAAGTCCCGCGGCTCCTATTCGAACCTGTGTTCTATTGAAGCGCTTAATCGTATATATGTCCAGTCTTTTTTGGAACATTTTTGGAACATATGTGTGAAAATAGAATCGAACGGGGTCCGCAACCGTTGGCGCCTGCTGCAGCACAGCCTTCCAGCAGGCACTGACACGGCTCCTCTGAAGGAAAGTTTTCGCAGGTGAGGGCGATGAGGGACGGGGAATGACATGACAGCTGCACAGCGCCGGCCGCGCGGGCGGCCACGCAACGATAGCGTCGAGGACGAACTGCGCGAATTCCGCGACCGGGCCGGACACGGGGAGACCGGGAGCCAGTCGGCGGCCGCCGACGACCGGCGGCTGACCGCCAGGCAGCGGGTCGTCCTCGAGACCATCGAACAGGCCATCGTCGCCAACGGCTATCCGCCGAGCATGCGGGAGATCGGCGAGGCCTGCGGGCTGGCCTCGCTCTCCAGCGTCGCCCACCAGCTGACCCAGCTCGAACGGCTGGGCTATATCCGCCGCGATCCCAGGCGGCCCAGGGCCCTGGAGGTCGTCAATCCGGCCGAACAGAAGCTGGCCGCGGAAATCCACTCCACCGCGGAGCTCAACACCTCCTTGGTGCCGCTGGTCGGCCGGATCGCAGCCGGTGGCCCGATTACGGCCGAGCAGAACGTCGACGACGTCTTCGCCCTGCCCCGGCAGGTCGTGGGCTCCGGTGAGCTCTTCCTGCTCCAGGTGATCGGCGACTCCATGATCGACGCGGCGATCTGCAATGGGGACTATGTCGTCGTCAGGCGCCAGTCGAATGCCGAGAACGGCCAGATCATCGCGGCACTGCTCGACGATGAGGCCACGGTCAAGACCCTCAAGCGCACCGGCGGCAAGCAGTGGCTGATGCCGCACAACCCGGCGTATGAACCCATCGACGGGGACCACGCCACCATCATGGGCATCGTCACCGCCGTCATCCGCAGCATCTGAGGCGTTCGGCTGCGGGGCGCAGTGCCCGTGGCGCCCTGTTGCCCGGTCTGCGGCTCAGTCGGCTGCCGCGGGCATAGAGCCCAGCCGCTGTAGGGCGCCGCGGACTGTCGCATAGTCGTCGGTCCGCCACAGCGGCGGCAGGCTCTGCAGCAGGAAGCCCCCGTACCTGGCGGTACGCATCCGGCTGTCGAGGATCGCCACCACGCCGCGATCGTCGACGGTGCGGATCAGCCGACCCACGCCCTGGGCAAGTTTGAGCGCGGCCGAGGTCGCGCTGACGGCCATGAAGCCATTGGCCCCGTTGTGTTGGGCCTGCGCTGTCCGCGCCTTCGCCAACGGGTCGTCGGGGCGTGGGAACGGAATCCGGTCGATGACGACCAGTCGGCACGCCTGCCCCGGTACATCGACGCCCTGCCACAGGCTCAGGGTGCCCATCAGACAGGTTTCGTCCTCGGCCGCGAATCTCTTGACCAACTGGCCCAGAGTTTCCTCCCCCTGGAGCAGGATCGGCAGATCCGTATGCGCGCGCAGCGCCTCTGCGGCCTGAGTGGCCGCCAATTTGGAGGAGAACAGGCCCAGCGCCCCGCCGCCGGCGGCCGCGACGAGTTCGACCAGTTCGCTCGTCGCCTCATCGCCGAGTCCAGAGCGGCCCGGTTTGGGCAGGTGTCCCGCGACGTAGAGAATCCCCTGTTTGGGGTAGTCGAAGGGAGAGCCCACATCGATCGCGTCATAGCGCGGGGCATCGGGCCCGACCAGGCCCAGGGAGGCGGCCACCGCTTCGAACTTGCCGCCGAGCGCGAGAGTCGCCGATGTCGCCACCACGGTGGATTCCGCGAACAGCCCCGAGCGCATGGTGCCCGCCACCGACAGAGGTGCCGTGACCAACGAGGTCGTCTCCGTTTCCCGGAATTGATTCCGGGCCACCCAGAGAACGTCGTTATCAGCGTCCAGCGCCATGCGTTCTGCCAGTTCGAAGACTTCCTGCACGCGGGCCTTGGCCATCTTCTTCCCTGCGTCGGCATCATCGTCCGAGCGTTCCTTGTCCCCACCCATCTCCGAGACCAGCGTTCTGGCCTCGTCGCGCACCGCTGCGACTACGGACATAAGGGATTCGGGTTTGCGCAAAAGTAAACCGGTCTCGGATTCCGCCAGGGCCCGTTCGAAGCCGTTGGCCGCGCTGTCGAGCCGGCCGATCAGGGCCTCTGGCACCGTCGAGTGGCGTTTGGCCGAAGCCACCGCCGACTGGACCATGGGCACTGTCAGCGACCCGGTCAGCGCGTTGGTGACCCGATCGCGCAGTTCATGGGCCTCGTCGATGATGACGGCCCCGTGTTCGGGCAGGACCTTGTTCTGGCCGAAGGCGTCTATGGCCAACAGCGCGTGATTGGTCACCACGACGTCGGCGCCGGCGGCCTTGAGCTTGGCCATCTCCGCATAGCACTCGTCGTACAGCGGGCACTTCGAGCCGAGGCAGTCCGCGGCGTTGACGGATACCTGCTGCCAGGTCTTATCGGATACGCCGGGGGTCAGGTCGTCGCGGTCCCCGGTGTCGGTCGTGCGCTCCCAGGAACGGACCCGCGCGACTTCCTCCTCCAGCCGCGACATGCGCGTATTGCCGGACTGGGCTGCGGCGTCCGCACCCAGGTCGAAGAGCATGCCGGCATCGTCTTCGGGGTAGCCGCCGTCGAGCTTGTGCTTGCACACGTAGTTGCGCCGGCCCTTGAGCACCGCGGCAACGGGTTTGCGGCCGAATTCCGCCTTGGTGGCCTTGACCAGGCGGGGTAGGTCACGGTCGATGATCTGGCCCTGCAGCGCCAAGGTCGCTGTGGACACGACGACACGCGAGCCGGTGCGCATCGAGTATTCGACGGCGGGCACGAGATAGCCCAATGATTTGCCCGTGCCCGTGCCCGCCTGCACCAGCAGATGGGTCTCCGTGTCCAAAGCCGAGGCCACGGCCTCGGCCATGGTCTGCTGGCCCGCCCGCGGAGTACCTCCCAGAGCGCCGACGGCCAACCCCAGGAGTTCGGCTACATCCGCCACCCGGTCATTCCCCCTCTGTGTATCCGAAGGGGGCCAGCTCGGCGGCCAGATCATGATTGACCCGGGCGGTCAGGCGAGTGCCGGCTTCCCCGTACTCCTCGTGCTCGACGGTGCCCTGTTCGTGCACGCGCGAGACCAGATCGCCGCGGTCGTAGGGTATCAGCACGTCGACGGCGGTGTCGGGGCGCGGCAGCAGGTCCTCGACCCTGCAGCGCAGTTCCTCGACACCATCACCGGTATAGGCGGAGACCGCCAAAGAGCCACGGTGGGCGGCCAGCAGGCCGGCGAGCACCGCGGGGTCGGCGATATCGGCTTTGTTGAACACGATGAGTTCGGGAATCTGCCCTGTTTCGACATCGGCCAATACGTCGTGCACGGCGCTGATCTGGCTTTCGGGATCCGGATGGGAGGCATCGACGATGTGCAACAGCAGGTCCGAGTCAGCGGCCTCCTCCAGGGTCGACCGGAACGCCTCCACCAACTGTGTGGGCAGGTTGCGCACGAAGCCCACGGTGTCCGTGTAGGTGTACGCGCGCCCGTCGTCTGCCTGCGCCGCGCGGACCGTGGGGTCCAGGGTGGCGAACAGTGCGTTCTGCACCATCACCCCGGCGTTGGTCAGCCGGTTGAGCAGGCTGGATTTGCCGGCGTTGGTGTAGCCGACGATCGCGACCGAGGGAATCCTGTTGCGGTCGCGGTTGGAGCGCTTGGTCGCCCTGGCGGGCTCCATCGCCTTGATCTCCCTGCGCAGTTTCGCCATCCGGGTGCGAATGCGCCGCCTGTCCAGTTCGATCTTGGTCTCACCCGGACCGCGCGAACCGATCCCGGCCCCGCCAGCCACCCGGCCGCCCGCCTGCCGGGACATCGATTCGCCCCAGCCGCGCAACCGCGGCAAAAGGTATTCCATCTGCGCCAGTTCGACCTGTGCCTTGCCCTCCCGGCTCTTGGCGTGCTGGGCGAAGATGTCGAGGATCAGGGCGACCCGGTCGACGACCTTGACCTTGACCACGTCTTCGAGCGCACGCCGTTGGCTGGGGCCAAGCTCCGAATCCACCACGACGGTGTCCGCGCCCACCGCTGCGACGATGTCCGCCAGTTCCTGTGCCTTGCCGCGGCCCAGGAAAGTGCTGGGGTCCGGATTGGCGCGGCGCTGCAGCACTCCGTCGAGGACCGTCGAACCGGCCGTTTCGGCCAGTGCCGCCAGCTCCCGCAGCGATGCCTCCGCCTGGGCGGCGGTTCCGTGCGTCCAGATACCGGCCAGGACGACGCGCTCGAGGCGGATCTCACGGTATTCGACCTCCGTGATGTCCTCGAGTTCGGTCGACAGCCCCGCGACGCGCCGCAGTGCGGTGCGCTCCTCGACCTCCAGCTGGTCGTCGTGGGCGACCAGCCGCTCGTCGGTGAGCGCGGTCCCCGCCCGTGAGAGCACCCGGTCGACGACATCGCGACCGGTGCGGTTCCCGCCGCTGTTCTGGGGTTGGGTCATAAGGCCTCTGCTTCCTTTCGTCTGCGGTGTCCATTGTCCCACAGGCCACTGACGTTGATACTTGTAGGGATGGTTTCCATCCAGGGTGTGACCCAGGCACTGACTGGCCACCACAGTGTGTGCCTTTGCCGTGATCTGCCCACCCGCCAGGGACCGTCGAGTGTCCCGACCGGA
>NZ_JANIJY010000028.1:0-33712 GCF_024580695.1 Brevibacterium sp. 91QC2O2
GATCAGGAGGTCCTGCAGATGCAGGACCTCCTGAATGATCGTCCGCGGCGGACGCTTGAGTTCCGTACGCCTCGTGAGAGACTGGATGAACTTATCAGTGGTGTTGCACTAGCACCCTGAAACCGCCCTTTCCGTCAGGTATTCGCCGGCGCTCCGATAGGATGGGAATCGATACCGGGGAAACCCCAGGAAAAAGAACACGAGGTAGCGAGGAAGTGCCCGGCACATCACATGCGGCCCTTGACGCCGAGTCCTCCGCCCTCGAAGCGGTCCGGACCGGGGATCCAACGGCCTTCGGTCCCCTGTGGGATGCCTACCATCCCCGTGTCTCCGCCTTCGTCCGCCGGCGCGCACCCCGCCTGGACGCCGAGGACGTGGCCTCCCATGTGCTCGAGGCGACGCTGTCGGCAACCTTGAGAGGGCTGGGCCCCACCCGGTCCGTCTGGTCCTATCTCATGCAGGCGGCCCGCGGCGAAATCGCCCGTCGCACCTCTGCGCTGAATCACCGCATCGATCCGGACGAGGGTTTCACCTTTGACTCGGAGCCCGATCCGCACGAACCCGTCCCATCGGAGACCACCGATTTACTGCGCAGCGTCGTCGAATCGTTCCCCGCACAGGACCGGATCGTCATCCTCGATGCCATGGCGGGCAAACGCAAGACCGGGGCGATCGCCCAGGACTTGGGACGTGACGCCCCGTGGGTCTCGCGCCGCATCCACAAGCTGCGGCCCCGGCTGCAGCAACGCTGGATCCAGCTGCACGTCAACGATGCCGGCAGTGCCCCGGAATGCCGGAAGACGCTCGCGCAAACCGGCAGGGTGCTGTCTGGACAGTCAACCGCAGGTTCTGCCCTGCGCTTCTGGACGCACGTCGACTCCTGTGAGTTCTGCAGGCCCCGCGTCGCCGAGGCCGACCAGTCCGCCCGCAGACTCGGCGTGCTGCTGCCTCTGTTACTCATCCCCGCGGCAGGGTCCGGGCTGTCGGGCACCGCGCTGTCCGGAGCCGCGCAGTCCGGGGCTACCGGCGGGGGCGGTACGGGAGGAGGTACGACCGGCAGCGGAACGGCCCAGGGGGCCTCTGCCGGCATTGGGGCCCCGGCCGGGGCGAGCACCGTGGCCGGCGGGGCCGGCATCTTCACCGCCCTCAACGTCACCCTGGGAGCCGGCGCCCTCCTGCTCATCGCCGCGATCGTCACGGTCGTCCTCATCGTGCTGCCCAGCTCGCCGGTTCACCGCCCAGCGGCCGAGGGCCCGAAGAAGACCCAAGTCCTGCCGACCACTCCGGCGACTCCAGCAGCACCCGCGGCGCCGCGCCGGCCGGGCGCCGACAGCCCGGATGCTCAGGCGGACACGGGCACCGTGCCACAGCCGACCTCGGCGCCGGATACCGGTACCGCAGATGCCGCCTCCGCACAGTCACCCGGTACCGAGGCCCCGCGCGCCGGAGACGCAGCAGACCCATCACTGCCCCCGGGCACCGCGGGGCGCGGACCTCAGATCGGTGGGGATGTGGGGTCCGGCAGGGTCCCCCGGACGGACCCGCCGAGCACGCCTCCGCCCGGGAGCTCGGACGAGGGCGGGCCCCTGCCCACCACCACCCCGTGCTCCTGGGCACCGCAGTTGCAGTGCCAGTTGGGCCAGAGCTGACCCGAACCATGCCTGACCCGGCCCGCCCGCGCGACTACTGGTGGGGGCGCTTCTCCCCCGCCCGCACCGCCACTGCCAGGGTGTTGCCCACCGCCGGTGCGGGGCAGGTGGCGTAGGGGGCGAAACTGGCCGGGAAGTTCAATGCCCGGTTGAAGTCGATTTCGCAGCGTCCGTCGACCACGGGGCCGGTGGACACGAAGCGCCAGGCAGCGGTGCCCTGGTCTCCCGCCGCGCCGTTCGTCTCATCGTGGAAATTCAACACCAGGCCGGTGGCCGGATCGCCGCCGGCCTGCAGCGTGTGCTCGCGGCCGGCCAGGGTGAAGGTGACGGCGCCGGTGAACACCGCTGCCACGTGCAGGCCGGCGGAGGCGGTGTCGATGACCTCGGTGCGCGGACCGGCATAGGGTTCGAAGACCGCGGGGACGACCCAGGCCGGATCGGCCGGGAAGCACGGGACGACGGTGTTCGCGGGGCCGGTGGAGTGCGAATCGCGCACGCGGATGCCGACCCAGGGCTCCGTTGCCGGTTCCCGCGCTTCCTCCGCCGCCGAGGCCGGGGTTCCGACGGCCGGGGACTGGGACTTCGCGGGCTCCAGCCGGGTGCCGGCCAGGGCATGGACGTTCTGGCGCACCAGAACCTCGTAGCGCACGCCCTCGACCTCGACGAACTGCGGCGCTTGGGCTGCCAGGTCCAGTTCGCGTTCCCCGGTGGGAGTGCCGACGCGCACCAGAAGCGCTTGGCCGGCAGGGGCCTCGGCTGCGGGAGAGCCGGCTGAGTCGGCGGCACCCTGATCCGGGGCCGCCGCGGCTTCCAGGGTGAAGGTCACGCGGCCGTCGGCGTAGGCCCGGGTGGCACCCGGCGTCAGCCAGTCCAGACCGGTGATGCTCAGCCAGCCGTAGGGGTCGGCGCGCAAGCCGTCCATGCGCTCGGCGTGCCAGGCCAGCCAGTCGGAGGAGAAGGATGTCGTCTCAGCGTGCGTCTCAGTCATGCCATCAGACTAGTCCTCCCGAAAATGACCCGAAACCGGAGACATGACCCGGTATCCGGGGGTGTATCTCCGGTTTCGGGTCATCCTGACCGGACGCGCCCGCGGCTCAGGCGACGACGATCCGCTGCCGACGCAGTTTGGCCGTTTCGAAGAAGTTCACCGCGCCGAACAGCAGCAGGGCCGCGATCGCGCACATGCACAGCCAGCCGCCGGCGTGGTAGCCCAGGGCGTCGATGACGGGTCCCACCACGGCGCTGGAGACCGCCTGGCCCACGATCAGCATGGTGGACATGGTCGCCATCACCGTCGTGGTCCGCCCGCGCGGCCCCATCAGTGCCGCGATCGAATACAGGTTGACCAGGCTGGGCCCGATTCCGAACCCCATGACGACCAGAGACACCAGCAGTCCGGGAATGGTGTTCCAGCCGACGAACATGAAGCCCCCGGCCAGGGTCACCAGTGCTGCGGCCAGCCATCGGTTGCGCAAGCTGAATGACGGCGGCAGGACCTGGGAGCCCAGGGCCAGAGCAGCCGAGCCCACCCCCAGCACGCCGTAGAACAGGCCCGCCTGGTCGGCTCGGCCCAAGGAGTCGAGGAAGTCCGTGAGGGTGGGCAGGATCGTGCCGAAGAACAGGCCGATCGAGAACATGCCGGCGATCGGCAGCAGGATCCGCAGCCGGAACATCGCAGAGGCCGGCTCGGCTGCGATGAAGCGGGCCGAGGCCGCAGCCGGGGTGGATGCTGCCCCCTCGGCGGCCCCGGCCGTGTCCGCGCCGGGCTCGGCGTCCGGGTCCGGCGCGTCGTCCGAGCCCGCGCCTCGGCCACGGGAAGCCGGGGTGCCGGCCGGTGCCGGGGCGCGATCGACCCGGGTGAAGCGCACCGAGGGGTGGACCGCGAACAGGATGACGCCCACGACGGTCAGGGCCGCGCCGAAGTCCAGGGGCACCACGACACCGGCGAGCATCGCCACCACACCCACCACGACTGGGCCGATGACGAACATGAACTCATCGGTCATCGACTCATAGCTGAGCACCTTGTTGGTGGCGCGGGGCCGGTCCACCTCCGGGATCTCGCGGCCGATCGCCTGCAGCCAGCGCGAGCGCACCATCGACGAGGCCTGCGGGGCGCTCAGGCCGATCAGCAGGCCGATGATGAGCACAACCGCCGGTGCAGCACCCGCGCGCAGTGCCCAGGCCAGGCAGAAGATCGCGGCGCCGTTGAGGATCGCGGTGACGATGAGCAGGGTGCGCTGGCCGAAGCGGTCGGCGACGGCGCCGAAGGCGGGTCCTGACACTGCGGTGCCCAGGCCCACCAGCGCAGCCGTGGCGCCGGCCTGGGAGTAACTGCCGGAGGTCGCCGAGACGCTCGTCATCACGGCGACGACCACCATCGCGTACGGGAGCTTGGCTGCGATGGCAAGCGGGAAATACGTCCACCCGACCAGGTGGGAAAGCGTTTTGAACATACGGGTCCAAGGATATCCGGTGCGCGGGGCGCGCCGGGCTCAGCTGCGGTCCAGGGCGGTGTTCAGCGCGGCCGAGGTCGCCACCGGCAGCTCGCACACCGTGCCCCGGCACACCTGGGCCCGGGGCTGCGGGCCGGATGCGGGGGCCGTCGCGGATGCGGACCACACCGCATCCGGCTCCACGACCGCGACCGGTGCAGGGTGGACTCGGGCCGTCGCCAGGAGTTCCGGGGTGTTCGCCTCCACCCGAACCGGATCCAGGGCCAGCGCGGCGACATAGGCCGAATACCCCACACCAGTCGGGGTTTCGCGCAGCAGCGGCACGATCGGCTCCAGGGCGGCATCGGGCAGCTGGGCCGGGACCTCGACCCCGGAATCCACCGGCGCGAGTTCGCGCAACAGCACGGCGACCTCGGCCAGTGCGGAGCGGCCGGAGGGAGTCACTTGGTCCACCGGATCGGCTCCGCGCACGCCCAGGATCGGCTCCGGCAGGGAGTCGTAGACGCTTACGGGCGCGGTGCCCGCGGAGTGTGCGGGGTGCACAGAACGTGCGGGATGAACCCCGGCCGCTGAGGGATGTTCGGCGTGGGCGGCCCGCGCCGCGCGGATGTCGGTCACCCCGGCGGGCTGGTCGAGCACGAGGTAGTCGGATTTCACCCGGTCCCACAGGTCCTTCACGCGTGCCCAGTCGGGGGCAGGCGCCCCAGCGCAAGTTCCAGCGGCGAGCTCGGCGTGGATCTGCGCGAGCAGATCAGCCAGCAGCGGGGTGCCGGGGCCAGGGGTCAGGGCTGCGACGCGGGATGCGGCCGAACCGCTTACGGCGGATTCGGCTGCTGCGGAGTCGCCCGCAGCGACCGCGTCCGCCGAGGCGGCGGGGTCCGCCGGCCCCGCGGGCGCGGCCTCGGCCGGGGAGTACGAGCGGGCAGGTTCCCGGGCGCGGAAGGTGCGCAGGGCCTCGGCGGCGGCACGGGCGAATTCGGGCCGGTCGAACAGCGCCGAGGCGTCGAACAGCGCCGCGATCGTCAGCCCGCCCAGTTCGGAGACGAACTTCTCGTCGCGCTCCGGGGGCACCCGCGAATCCTGGTAGCGGCGCAGCACGCCCAGCAGTCGTGCATCCGGCGACTGGCCGGCTTCCGACCCGAGCCCTTCCCCCGGATGGCCGGGGTCGTAATGGTGCGGGTCGCGGTAGAGCACGCCGCCGGGCAGGTCCTCTGTGTGCTCGCCGTAGAACAGGCGCAGGCTCGGGGCTGCGGAGTCCGCGGCCGCCCGGGTGGTGCCGTGCTCGTCTGCGGAGGAGGCACCGGTGGGGTCGGCGTCGATGCCGGCCACATGCAGTGCCTGAGACAGTTCCTGCTCGGTGAACGTGTAGTAGGCGCCCTCGCGTTTGACCGCGCCCAGGCCCGAATGCGGGTCGAACTCCAGTGAGTCCGCGTCCAGAGCCGTCGCGAAGCCCGCAAATCCCGGCCTCTCGACGTACATATCCTGCAACAGGAAGGCGGCGGTGTCCTGGGCCTCGAGCGCGGCCAGACGGGTCCATACGGAATCGGGGTCCAGCCGGTGCTCCAGGCGGTACCAGTCGCACGCGATCTGCAGGTACATGGCGTTGTCGCCGAGCATCTTCTCGAAGTGGGGCACCCGCCAGGCCGCATCGACCGTATATCGGAACAGTCCGCCGCGCAGATGGTCGCGGATGCCGCCCGTGGCCAAGTTCAGCAGGGTCCGGCGGGCCAACGTCAGCGCCGAGGCGTTCGGCTGCGGGGTGGGATCGGGTTGAGTGTCCGCACCTTTCCGGTGGTACCACTCTTGGCTGTTACGGTCGGTCCAGGCGAAGCGGATGAGGAAGCGCAGCGCGGGAAACGGCGGGAACTTGGGCGAACCACCGAAACCACCATGCTTGAAGTCCGCCTGGGTCTCCAGCGCCTCCAAATAGGCGTGCAGCTCGTCTAAGTCGATGGTCGGTCGGCCATCGGCAGCAGGTTCAGATGCCGTGGGGCCGGGTGCGTCCTCGGCGCCGGGGAAGGCATGGGCGAGCTGGCCCAGATCGGCCAGACCCGCCAGGGTCCGGCGCAGTCGTTCGGTGATCTGCGCGACCTGCGGACGTTCATCGCGCCAGGTCTGTCCGACCGCGCGCAGCACATCGGGCAGCGCCGGCAGGCCGGGACGGGCCTCGGCGGGGAAATAGGTACCGGCGAAGAACGGGGTGCCGGCGTGGTCGGTGAAGGCGGTCAGCGGCCAGCCGCCCTGGCCGCGAAAGGCCTGCAGGGCGTTCATGTAATAGGAGTCGACGGCGGGCAGTTCCTCACGGTCGACCTTGATCGGCACGACCGCCTCGTTGATCCGGGCTGCGATATCCGGATCGGAGAAGGACTCGTGGGCCATGACGTGACACCAGTGGCAGGTGGAGTAGCCGATCGAGACCATAACGGGCACATCGCGACGGGCCGCCTCGGCGAAGGCCTCGGGTCCCCAGGGCCACCAGTCCACGGGATTGTCCGCATGCTGGCGCAGGTACGGGCTGGTAGCGTTCGCAAGCCGATTCGTCATACCTCCACGGTACTAGCGCCACTCCAGCGCCACTCCACCACCGAGTCAGCGCGTCCGTCGCAATCCTTGGACTGTTTGTTTCAGATTCCACTGTTCGAACGGTGGAATCTGAAACAGCTGACCCGAGCATCGGCGGAGCCGTCTTCGTCACCGGGGATGAGCATCCGGTCCCGACGGCGCCCATCGCCGCCCTGGTGACGCCAATCGATGCCCCGTGGCTGCGCGCGACCGACCTGATCCGCTATGTGCGCTCGATCAAACCACAGCAGGTAATCGGGATCCACGACGGGCTGTTGAACGAAGACGGCCTCGACGTCGCCCGCCAGTGCGCAGAGGCTCTTGTGCGAGAAGGCGTCGAACGCGCCATCGTGCTTGCCGATGGCGCGTTCGACGCCGTGCGGGCGCCGGCCTCCTTGGGTTCACCCGAGCACCGGTAAGAGTACGACCCGGCGATGTACTGCGAGTCGGATGCCTTCGCCGCTTCGAGGTCCGTCAGTCCTCGCGCAGCTCGTCCTTGGCCTCGTTGCGCTGTTTCACCGAGTCGCGTTCGGCCTCGGCCTTCTTGACCTTCGCCTCGGCGCCGATCTCGTCCGCCTTGTCCTTCAGCTTGTCGACGCCGTCCTCGACTGCGCGCCCGACCTTCTTCGCCGCCGCATCCGCGGTCCCCTTGGCGTCATCGAGAATTCCCATGGTGGCCCTCCTCCGTCGTGCTGATTCGGCACGGGCGGGTCGCCCGCGCCTCGGTCCTCCCCACAATACCTGGCCGGCGCCGGCGTGCAGAGGCCAAGACGCGTCTTTCGGAATTCCTCCGCCTCGTCGAGTCCGGCGAGGAAGTCGTTATCTCACGGACCGGTGTCGCGATAGTCGATTGAACGGTGGGGAGCAGCGATGAGTCGAACAGCGGTGGAGACCGGTGGCAGCAGCGGGATCGGGCTGAGCCTGGCACCGATGACGTCGGCCTCCCTGATCGCGCAGCCACCATCGCATCGAGGTCGTTGCTTCCGTACTTGTGCGTAGCGGTGGTGAGACGATCATGCGCATTGACACTCGCTGACGGCTGCGCGGATCACCGCCGAGATGCCCATATCAAACGACCCGCGAAATGGTCACCGCTCTACCGCACCTCGCGCTCCCCACTCCTCTCGAACCCGATGAACACCAGCGCCGCGCCGGCGATCCACCAGAATCCGGCGGCCAGGCCGGTCCACTCCAACAGCGGCCCGCCCGCCACATGAACGGTCAGAAGACCGCCGATCGCCACACCTGTGCTGGTGCCCGATTGGCGCAGCGCATTGTTCAGCCCGCCTGCCAAGCCGGGACGAGTCGGCCAGGCGGCCATCGTCTCGCCGACGATCGCCGCGGTCATCAGTCCCAGCCCGATTCCGATCCCCAGCAGACCCGGAATCAACCCCGGCACGCCGTCCAGACGGCCCAGGGTGAGGAGCCCGAGTCCGCCGAACAGCAGACCGGTGGTTGCGATGGCGCGGCGGCCATAGCGGATGACGAGCCTGCCGGTCAGGGGACTGAGGACCACGAAGGGCAGCGTGGCCAGCAGCAGGATCGCCCCGGCCGGACCGGATGCCAGGTGCAGCTCGTCCTGGAGGTGGACGGTGACGACCTGCAGAGTGCCATTCGCGCAACTGGCCATCACCGCTGCGGCGATCACGGATGCGATGACGGCGCGCACGTTCCCCGGCCTCCCCCACTCCGGGGCACGCTTCCCGCCGGGCATCTGGCCCGGATCGCCGGGGTGGCGGCCTCGACCGCCGGCTCGCACCTGGCCCGACTGGAGGCCGCCGGCCGCACCCGCATCGCCGATCCGTAGGTCATCGCCGCCATCGAGGCTCTGCTCCCACTGGCCGCGACCGAGGCCCCGACCGGTCTGGCTGCGGTGGACAGGTGGCAGCGGCTGCGGGTCGCGCGGTCCTGCTACGACCACCTGGCCGGAGGCCTGGGAGTCGACCTGCTGGACCTCGGCTGGATCGCCCGGAGGGCCGGCCGACGCGATCTGCGGGTGGCCGAACCCGGGCTGATCGCAGGATGGCTCGCCGGGCGATCCAGCAGATTCCGGTAGGGTGCGTGCCATGCCGCAGACCAAAGAACAAGCCCAGGACCTCAGTATCCGCGCTCGCCAAGCCTTCGACATCGCCTCGCTCAAGCTGCCCCGCAACGATTTCATCAGGGCCGCGCTCAACCCGGTACGCAGCAAACTCGGGCTCGGACCCGGCGCGGCCCCCTATTATCTGCACAATGCCGCCGCGTTCCTCGGCTGCTATGGACATGAGCGCCGTCTGCTGGCCGGCGCGGTGGTGCTCGGCGAGCTCGATCCCGCGCAGTGGCGGATCGGGTACGAGCCGATCCGCCAGCTCATCCACACCGCCGCCTACTTCGCGCACCGCGCCGACGATGCGCAGGGGCTGCGCCTGCTGGAGCCGCTGCTGTTCCGTGAACGCGATGCGAACGGCGATCCCAAGGGCCGGCCCAGCGAGGAGTTCCTCGCCGGCGCGCGGGTCCGTTGGCCGATGACCGAACGCCAGATCGAGGTCGCGGGCAACGCGATCGGCGTCGAGCTGGCCGGTCGCATCGTCACCCTGGCCACGATGTGGGCCTGGGGCGGTTCCGCCGACTGGCCGGTCGAACGCATCGACGCCACCGCGACCGAGCTCATCGACTGGTGGCACGGACTGCCGGGTTGGGAACCCGGCTGGTGACACCCGGAGGCGTTCTCGGCGCTGACCCCGGTGGGCACCCGGGCCGAGCAGGCCTCAGGAGTTGTGGTCGCCGTCCTCGTCTGCCGAGGGCTGCTCTCCCGTCGCGGGTCCCGCACCGGATCCGGTGCCCTCCTGCGAACCCTGGCCACCGCGGGTGACCTGCCGCAGGATATCCAGCGAGCCCGTGCGCAGGCGCCCCGACCTGGGCGCCTCCTCGGCCTCGACAACGTCCTCGGCCGTCACCTCCAAGGTCATGACCAGGCCACGCGGGCTCAGTTCCGCCCGCATCGCCCGGGTGCCGCGCGCACCAGCGACCTTCCAGGTCACCGTATTGCGGACCCACTCGGGCCGCACCGCCGCACCGGCCCCGGCCTCCCCTGCACCGGCATCCGCGGCGCCTTGACCGGCATCTCGGGCCGAGGCCTCGGCACCGGTCGCCTCGACCACCTTGCGGATCGCGTTCTTGCGTTCCACCCGGGGCTCGTCGACGTCCATATTGTTCTCGAACAGACCATTGGTCAGCGCCGGGTCGAAGTCCGCCAGCCAGGCCTCGATCCGCTCGGGCACGCTCGCGGCGTCGCCGGGCAGATGGACGGTCCCGGTGATGGTCGCACGTGCAGCCGGGCGCTGCGCGCTCACCCCGGCGGCCCGCAGGAACTTCTTGAACACGTCCTTGGCGATCGCGGTCGCCGGAGCGTAGGTGCGGTTGCCCAGGATCACCAGGGCGGTGCCGGTGGCCGGATGCCAGCGCATATGCGAGCCGTAGCCCGGATAGCCCCCGGAGTGGTAGACCAGCGTGCCGACCTCGGTGTCGAACAGGTGGTGCAGGCCGAACCCATAGGAGTCCACCCCGTTGTCCGGGGCGCTGGCCTGCGCATAGGCCAGGCGGTGGGGCTGCTGCATATCGCGGCGGATCCGGTCCCAGCAGCCCACTCGGCGTTCACCTGCGGGCCCCTGCGCTGCTACGAACAGCTGCATCCACCGGCCCAGGTCCTCGACCGAGGAGAACAGCCCGCCAATCGCGGAGAACGCGCCGGGCCGGCTGGTCGACAACTCCTCGAAAGTTCCGTCGCGGCGCCGCCGGTAGCCGGGCACCAGCTTCTCCCGCAGGCCCCGCTCGGCCAACTCGTCGACGCTGAACCCGGAGGATTCCAGACCGGCGGGGCCCGCGACCTCGGCCATCACCACATCGGTGAACGGCCGGCCGGTCAGCTCCTCGACGATCCGGCCCAGCAGGGCGTAGCCCAGGTTCGAATACGCGTAGTCGGTCCCCGGGGAGAAGATCCGGGCGGTGTCGGCGGTGATGACTTCGTCGAAGTGACCGCGGGACAGGGATTCCTGCCGGTCGGCCCATGGATCGTCGGTGGGGATGCCGCCGGACATGGTCAACAGATCGCGCACCGTGGCCTCGAGGAGAACGGACCCCTCGGGGGCATCGGCGGCCAGAGCGGGAATGTAGTCGGCGGCCGGGGCGTCCAGGTCCAGGGTCGGAGCGTCGGGCACCGTGGGGATGCGGCCGTACTTGATGCCCAGCAGGGTGGCGGCCGTGAACGATTTGGTCATCGAGGCGATGCGGTAGATCCCGTCGGTGTTTTCCCCGGCGACCAGCTTCCCGTCCGCGAACAGGCCCCAGGCCAGGTCGGGGATTCCCGTCTTCAGATCCTCGTAGTGTTTGGCGTGCTCTTCCAGACCCGCGCGCAGGGCCGTCAGCCCGGCTGCCAGGTCGATTCCCCCGGCCGAGGCCCCACCGGCTGTGTTCTCGCCGGCGCCGGTTCCGCGTACGTCGTCTCCGTTGAAGTCGTTGTCGATCACGCGGACAAATCTACCGCCAGGGGCCCACACATGATAAATGTGACTACCATGACACTGATGAACTCGACTCCCGCGCAGACCCAGCAGCAGCCCGCATCCTCCCGGCTCACCGACCTCAATCGCAATGTCGCAGCCGTCAGCGAGTCGATGATCAGGGCGATCTTCAAGGCCACCCGCGGCAGACCCGTCATCAGCTTCGCCGGCGGCCACCCGGCCGGTGAGCTCTTCGATACCGATGGCATGGCCGCCGCCTTCGCCCATGTCATGGCCACCGACGGGGAACATGCGATGCAGTACGGCCCCAGCGAGGGCGAACCCGCCATGCTCGAGGCCGCGATCGGCCGGACGCGGGACTTCGGCCTGTCCACTCGGCGCGAGCAGCTCATCATCACCTCGGGTTCGCAACAGGGCCTGGGGCTGCTGGGCCAGACCCTGTTCAATCCCGGCGACACCGTGCTGGTGGAGAACCCCACCTATATGTCAGCGCTCCAGGCCTTCGGGCTGCAGGGCGTGAACTACCAGCCCGTGGTCACCGATGAGTACGGTGCGGTGCCCGCCGCCCTGCAGCAGGCGATCACCGATCACCGACCCAAGGCGATCTACCTGATCCCGACTTTCCAGAACCCCACCGGGATCACGATGCCGGCCGAGCGCCGCAAGGAGATCGCGGACGTGGTGGCGGCCAATGACGTGTTCCTGATCGAGGACGATCCGTATTCGGAACTACGCTACACCGACCAGGTGCTGCCCCCGATCGTGTCCGACGCCCGGCTCGACGACCGCGCATTCCTGGTCAACACCCTGTCGAAGGTGCTCTCACCGGGGCTGCGCGTGGGCTGGGTCCGTGGGCCCGAGGAGGTCATCGAGCGGATGGTCGTGGCCAAGCAGGGCTCGTGCATGCAGTCGTCGACGATCGACCAGCTGGCCGCCGCCCGCTATCTGGAGGTGACCGATCTGGAGGAGAAACTGGCCCCGGTGCGCGCCGAGTACTCCCGGCGCATGAATGCGATGGTCGACGGGCTGGCAGCCGTGCTGCCCGCCGGGACCGAGGTCAACCGTCCCGCCGGCGGCATGTTCGCCTGGGCGCGCCTGCCGGAGGGCTACGACGCCTATGCGCACATCCCCGCTGCGATCGAGGAGGGCGTCATCTTCGTGCCCGGTGAGGCCTTCTACGCCCTGGAACCCGACCGCCGCACCTTCCGCGTGTCCGCGGTGTCGAACCCCGTCGAGGAGATCGAGCGCGGAGTGCAGATGCTGGGCCGGGCGTTCAAGAAGTAAGGCGCGCCGAGTTCCGGATCGCCTCGACCACGCGGCGCACGGCCAGTCGTTGGGCCCGGTCCGGGCGCATCACCACCGAGGTCCGCCGCCGCGCCCGCAGGCCGTGCAGCGGCCGCAGTTCCAGGCCGTCGCCCGGACGGGTGGTGAAGCGGGGCAGGATGGCCAGGCAGTCCCCGGAGCGGACCACGGCCTCGACCAGGCGGTTGTCGCGCAGCCGCTGCACCACCCGCGGGGCACGGCCCGCGACCTCGGCGATCGCCTGCAGCAGGCGGTCGAAGGGGTATCCCGTCGGCACGCCGATCCAGTCCTCGCGCACCACCTGCGCCGGTGTCACATGGGCGTGGCCGGCCAGCCGGTGCCCGGTCCGCAGGGCCACGTCCAGGGGCTCGTCGACGATCGGCACCACTTCCAGGCCCTCGCTGCCGACCGGCCGGTCGCCGGAGTAACTGTGCGCCAGCACCAGGTCGAAGTCGCGGGTCAGCCGCGCGAAGCCGGCCTCGGCGGTGTCGTCGTCCACGCACTCCAGTTCGATGTCCGTGTCCGCCAGCTCGCGCAGCACCCCTGGCAGGATGTATTCGGCCGCCGAGGGGAAGGCCGCCAGCCGCACCCGGCCCCGAGGCTGCCCGCGGTAGTCGTCCCAGTCCGCCTGGACGTGGGCCAGCGTCCGGGCCAGTTCAGCTCCCCCAGCGGCCAACAGCCGCCCGGCCTCGGTGAGTTCGAGGCCGCGGCCGGCGGGCTGGGTGAGCTTCATTCCGAGAGCGTGTTCGGCGGCCTTGAGCGCCTGGGAGACCGCCGAGGGACTGCGCAGGCTCGCCTCGGCAACCCCGGTGACGCTGCCGTAGAGCGCGAAGGCGTGGAGGAGTTCCAGATGCCCGGGTTCGAGGCGGCTGGGTTCGGGCCGTCCCGGTTCGGGCGCGCTGGGAGTCGGGGGTTCGTGAGCCGGCATGGCCCGAGCCTAGTTCTTTGAAGCCGGGCTTCACAATAGATGTCGGAATCTGCGATTGTGCTTCATTACGCTGCAGGTCAGGATGAAGCCATGCCCTTAAGACACACCCTCCTGGCCGTTACGGTCGCCCTGATCTGGGGAATCAACTTCCTGGCCATCGACGCCTCCCTGCAACAGTTCCCGCCATTCCTCTCCGTGGCCCTGCGCGAGCGCCTGAGCGGCATACAGGTGGCGGGCATCCTGGTGGCCGTCGCGGGACTGGCACTCGTCGGTTGGTCGCGCGGGGCCCATGCCGCGCTGCTGCCGTTCCTGCTGACCCTGGCCGGGGCCTTCGGCTGGGCGATCGGCAATGTCTGCAACCGACAGGCGCAGACCCACGAGCCGATGCGCTTCACCCTGTGGATGTCGACCGTCGTCCCCGTGCCCATGCTCGTCGTGTCCCTGGCCGCCGACGGACCCCACGCCATCGCCGCATCGTTGACCACCCTGGGCACGCGCACGGGACTCACGGCGCTCGCCGGGATCGCGTTCACCGCCGTGGTCGCCACGATCATCGGCTCGGGCCTGTGGAGCTGGCTGATGGCCCGTCACCCGGCCAGTGCCGTGGCGCCGTTCTCCCTGCTGGTGCCCGTCGTGGGCATCAGCAGCGCCTGGCTGGTGCTGGGCGAGCGCCCGCGCCCGGTCGAGCTGCTGGGCGCGGCCGTCATCATCGCCGGCGTGGCGCTGGGCTCGGTCGGCCCCGCACTGTGGCGGCGGATCCGCCGGGCCACCGGGGCCGAGGCCGCAACCCCGGGCAGGCGAACCGTCATTCCCATTCGGCGTGCGCGGGATCGACGCCGTGAGACCGCGCGTTCGCGTCGATGATGGCGCGCAGCCAGACGGCCAGCCCGGTTTCCCTGTCGTCGTAGTGCTTGGTGAATCGCGGGTCCTCGGTGTAGCCGCGGGCGATCAGCACCTGCTTGGAACGGCTGACGGGGAACCACCGGCCGATGTCGGCCCGGTGCTTCTCCGCCAGCTCGTTCGCCTGTGCGCTGCCGGGCTCGACGCCCGCCCGCAGGGCCTGCGCCAGCTCCTGTTCCAGGGCCCCGGTCCCGGCCGCTGCCTCCTTCCAGTCCTCCGGAGTCATCCGGGCCTTGATCTTCTCCGAGGCCTTCCAGTCCTCGGTCCCGCCCCAACGCTCCTGCGCCTCCTGCGCGTATTCGTCCGACCACCCGGTGCCGAAGGCCGCAGCCTGCTGTTCCGGGGTCATATGCGTATCCATCGTGTCCGCCTCCAATAAGCGATCGACTGCGGAGACCATCTCCTGCAGGCGGGCGATCCGATCGGTCAGCATCCGCCGTTGCCGGTCAAGATGCTCTGCTTCGTCGACTCCGGGAGCGTCCACCACCTCGGCGATCTGCGCCAGGGGCATGCCGACCTCCCGGTAGAGCAGGACCCGCTGCAGCCGGGCGATGTCCGCTCGCGAGTACAGCCGGTACCCGGCCGGGCTGCGCCCAGCGGGGCACACCAGGCCGATGTCGTCCCAGTGGTGCAGGGTCCGCACCGATACGCCCACCGCCTTGGCGGTCGTACCCACGGTCAGGCCCGCGCCAGGCGCGTAGGGTCCTGCACCGCTGCCGGTCGATAATCCGTTCTTCGTCTCGTCCACGTGAACCATCCTGAGTCCTGACGCCGCGTGAGGGTCAAGTGTCGTCGTGCCGAAGGTCCTTCCCCAAGGTGTGCGCCTCATCGACCCCTGGCAGGAATAGGGAACGGCGCCCCCTACCGCTCCACGTCGTCGATCAGCGGCGCGTTCGTCAGCACCCCGGGTAGACCGCGTTGTCGCGACAGCGCGAGCGCCAGGACCACGGCGACCACGACGAACGCCAGATCGGCGAAACCGCTCATCGCATACAGCAGCTGATAGCCGCCCACTCCGCCCAGGAAGCGCAGCAGCCGCAGACCGAAGAGGCGCCACCCGCGCGCGGATCCGAAATCGTAGCGCACGCGAACCGCCAGGTCCCCCACCGTCCGCCCTGTTAGCAGGGTCAGCGCAGCACTGAGCACCAGGGGAATCCAGAAGGACACGTCCTGGATCGCGGAAACGTCGCCGCCCGGCTCGTGACCCAAAACGAACTGGTTCACGGCCCCCACCACGATGGCCGTGCAGAAACTGCAGAAGTACAGCGTCAGCCCGTCGCACAGCATGGCCAGCAGGCGCCGACCGGCGGTCACCGGAGTGCCGGGCCCGCCGGCGCCTCGGCCCCGGGTACCGTACGGATTCTCGATCCCGCGCGAGCCCCCGCGCCCGGCCATCCAACCGGGCGCGAACACCGCGAAGACCAGGGCCGAGGCCACCGCGCCGAACAGCGCCCCGCCGGTATTCGCCAGCAGGTCGTCGACGTCGAAGAAGCGATACGCGCACGGGTAGACACCCCACACCCCTGTGTACTGCGTCGACTCGATCGCCAGCGACAGGACGAATCCCGCGCAGGTCGTGAAGACGATGCCACGGCGCCACAGGCCGCGCAGCAGGAAGCCCAGCGGTGTGAACAGCACGATGTTGAGGCCGAACTGCAGGAATGCCGGATTGTGCGCCAACTGCCGCAGGCTCGAATGGGGATAGCCGCGGATATCGCGGAGGAACTGCAACAGGTTGGTCTGCGCGCCCACGCAGCGGATCTGGTCCGGATCGGGCAGCGGTAACAGCGTGTACGTCCACAGGGCCATGAAGTACACGAGGAACGCCATCCATGCCAGGGTCCGCCGCCAGGTCAGCCGACCGGCCCGGCGGTAGTTCACGAAGACGAAGGGGACGAACAGGACGACGGCGACGGCACCACCGATCAGGAAGGCCGCGGCGGCCGCAAACAGCTGGGTACTCACCGGCCCACCATATCGGGCATTCCACGGGCGGACCACGCGCGGGATATCGCAACCGAATCGCAATCTCGGGCGGGATCACCCGGCTTCGGGCGTGCCTATGCTGGAGGTTCCACTACCCGATCAGGAGCACCCGTGCCGCGCACCGACCCCCACGATCCGCGCCAGGACGACTCGGACCTCGGCCCCGACGATTCCGAGACCAGCCTGTCCGATCTGTTCGGCGATGAACCGGTGCCAACCCGCGCGCAGGCCGCGGGAACCCGCCGCCGCACCCGCAAGCGGCGGCGGATCGGCTGGATCGTCCTGGCCGTGGTCGCGGTCCTCATCCTGGTGCCCATCGGCGGGGCCTGGTGGTACGTCGGCAGGGTGGCAGGCAGCTACGACGACCAGGCGCGCAAACTGTCCGACAAGCAGGTTTTCGACGACGGCATCCTCGGCGCGGCCGAGCGCGCGAAACTGGCGGACAAGGGGACGAACATCCTGCTGCTGGGCTCGGATGCGCGGACCGCGGGCGTGGATTACAGCGCGAAGACCGGGGTGCGCGCGGACACGATCATGGTCGCGCACCTGTCGGACACCGGCAAGGGCGTGCAGATCATCGGCATCCCCCGCGACCTGTGGGTCCAGGTCCCGGCCGCCGGCGCGCAGCCGAAGGGAACACAGAAGGACGGCGCGCAGAGCGATAGCGCGCAGAAGGCGGCGAGCGCGCACCCGAAGGCCGGCCCGGCGAAGATCAACGCGGCCCTGTCCTGGGGCGGCCTGCCGTTGACCGTCGCGACGGTGGAACAACTCACCCAGGCGCGCATCCACCACGTCGCGATCATCGACTTCGACGGTTTCAAGGGGCTCACCGACGCCCTCGGCGGGGTCGAGGTGAACTCCTCGGTCGCCTTCACCTCGGGTGGGCAGAAGTTCGTCAAGGGCGCCAACCGGCTCGACGGCGCCGGTGCGCTCCGGTTCGTCCGCGAGCGCAAGGGCTTCGCCGACGGCGACCTGCAGCGCGGCCGGAACCAACAGGCCTATCTGCGGGCTGTCTTCCAGCAGGTCGTCTCCGCGCAGACCCTGCGCTCCCCCACCCGGATCGCCGAGGTCGTCGACACCTTCTCGCCCTACCTCACCGTGGACTCGGGTTTGGACTCCGGGACGATCGGCAGGCTGGCCCTGAACCTGGGGCTGCATGGGACCCCGCGCATGGGATTCGCGACGGCGCCCATCTCCGGCGCGGGCAGGGAGGGCGCGCAGGCCGTGCTGTATCCGGACGCGGCGAGGATGGACGCGCTGCGGTATTCCTTCGCGCACGATTCCCTCGACCTCTATGTCAGCCGCGCCCGCACCGACCACCTGTAGCCGGCCGGCGGGTGCCCGCGCCTCACCGGTGGCTCTCGCCAGTCAGCGCCCCAAGGCAAGTGCCCGCGCCTCACCGGTGGCTCCACAAAGGGAACTGTGGCTCGATAAGTCGTGCGTTATCGAGCCACACATGCATATGTGGAGCCACCGTGGGGAAGGTGGTTCAGGTCAGGGCGAGGGCGCAGGTGCCGACCAGGACTGTCAGCGGCGCACACATCAGGCCCAGCGTCAGATAGCGGCGCCAGGAGATCTCCACCCCCAGGCCGGTCAGCTGCCGGTGCCACAACAGCACGGCCAAGGACGCCCACGGGGTGATCAGCGGGCCCGCGTTAACGCCGATCAGCAGTGCCACCAGCTGTTTGGGTGTGCCGGCCGCGGCCTCGAGCGCCAGATAGGCCGGCAGGTTGTCGATCGCATTCGCCGCCAACGCCCCGCCGAATGCCAGTCCCAACAGCCGGCCCAACCCATCCCCACCGGAGACCTCGGACGCCGCCCCGCCGGACACCGCCGACCCAAACGCCGGGCCACTCGCATCCGAGGCGGACACACTGTGCACCAGCCAGTCGCTCAGTCCCAGCCCGGTCGCCGCGGCCGAAGCCGCGAACAGCCCCACGGCGAAGATCAGGAACGACCACGGCACCAGCCTCGGGCTCAGCACCGCGGGCCTGCGCCAGGCGAACAGTCCCAGCAGGGCCACGGCGGCCGCGCACGCCGGAATCCACACGTCGATTCCCGAGGCCAGGGCCGGCAGGAGCACCACGACGACCACCGCGGCGCCGACCAGCAGGGGCCGGTCGTGCTCCCTGGCCGGCGGCAGGTCGAAGGCCCGGAACCGGCCGAACAGCCTGCCGCGGTAGATCAGCGCCAGCAGCACCACCGGCACCAGCGCACATGCCAGCGCGGGAGCCCAGGTCAGCCCGGCGAAGTCCAGCACGGACGGGTCGCCCGCTGGCTGCCCGGCCTCGGCGCCCGGACTGCCGGGCCCGGTGCTCAGATCACCCGACCCGGTCCCCAGGGTCCCCAGCCGGTGCAGGGCCAGCAGATTGGTCAGATTCGACACGGGCAACAGCAGGGATCCGGTGTTGGCCAACCACACCGTCGTCAGTGCGAAGGGCAGTGGGTCGAGGCGGGCGCGCCGCGCCACCAGCACCACGATCGGGGTCAGCAGCACGGCCGCGGTGTCCAACGACAGGAAGACCGTCGAGGCCAGGGCCAGCACGATGACGAACAGCCAGAGCAGCCAGGTGCGGCCTCGGGCGGCGCGGGCGGCCAGACCCGCTGCCATATCGAAGACGCCGGCGGCATCGGCCAGGGTCGCGGTGATCGTGATCGCCACCGCGAACAGGAGGACGGACCAGACACGGTCGGCCTGGGCCACCAGGTGTTCCGGTCCGACGAGCCCGCAGGCCACCAGGACCGCGGTCACGCCCAGAAGCGCACAGCCGACGTATTTCACGACTCAAATCTAGCGGGTCTCGCCCCGGCGGGTGGGCCGCCCCGGCAAGTGGGCCGCCCAGCCCCACTGCTCGCATCGCATGCGGAAACCTGCAACACATACGGGTATACGCGTATGTGTTGCAGGTTTCCGCATGCGATGTGCCCGGGCCAGCGCGCACAGGGCAAGGCGCGCACAGGACGAGAGCATTGCAAGCGCAGATTCACATCATGTGAGGAAATACCCGCACACGATGTGAACCTGCGCTTGCGATGCGAAACCGGCCTCCGCAGAATGGCCCGCACCGCACCGTCCCGCGCCCCCGGCTCAGCCCTGATAGCGGACCCGGCCACCGACCACGGTGGTCGCGACGCGGGTGTCGCGGATGGCCTCGGCGTGGGCCATGCGGGCGGACTCCGAGGCGTACTCGTAGCGCAGCGTCCCCGCGCCACCAACCCCGGCACCCGCCGCACCAATCCCGGCACCGGAACCACCACCGGCAACCCATTCGGTCGTCAGCCCAGCGGCGGCGAAGGGCGAGGTTTCCACGGCCACGAAGTCGGCGTCGTATCCGGCCTTGAGCACACCGGTCACGTCCTGGCGTCCCACCGCCTGCGCCGGGCCCGAGGTGTGGGCCGCGATCGCCTGATACGCATCCATCCGCCGCTCGGGCTGGAACACGGTGGCCGGGTCCCCGCCGATGTCCGCGCGCGTCATGGCGGCGTAGATCGCCGCGAAGGGGTTGGCCGGTTCGACCGGTCCGTCGGAGCCGAAGGCCAGCCGGGCGCCGGCCGAGGCCAGGTCAGTCCACGCATAGGCCGCCAACCCGGCATCCGGGCGCAGGCGCTCCAACAGGTGCAGATCGGAGATGCAGTGGCGCGGCTGCATGGACGCCACGACGTCCAGCGCCGCGAACCTGGCGACATCGGCCGGCTGTAGGAACTGGGCGTGCTCGATCCGGGCCTGCAGCACCCGGCCGAACCGGGCCTCGGCGGCGCTGCGGGCGGGGTTCGTCGCCTCGATCGCGTCGAGCACCACGTGGTTGGCGGCATCGCCGATCGCGTGCACGGCCACCGCGATGCCGCGGGCGTAGGCGGCCTCGATCTGTTCGATCAGGGTGGGCAGGGCCGCGAGCTGGATGCCGTAGTTCGGTTCCTCGCCGTGGGCGTGCGGGAACGGGCTGGACATGAACGAGGACTGCGATCCCAGTGCCCCATCGGAGAAGAGCTTGAGCCCACCGCGCAAGAACCACGAGTCACCGTCGCCGGTCCTCCAACCGTCCGGCCCGGCGGAGGCGGCCCAGTCGAGTTCCTCGGGCCGCAGGTACTTCACCACGCGCATCTTCTGCCGCCCGGACTCGGCCAGGTCGTACCAGGCCTGTCGGCTGGCGGCCCCGTCGATGTCGTGCAGCCCGGTCAGGCCCTCGGACAGCCACAGCTCCTGCGCGGCGGCCATCCGGTCCGCACTCAGGTCCCGCCCGGCGGCGGGGATGGCCGCCAGCACCAGGTCCGTCGCGTCCTCGCGCAGGATTCCGGTCGCCGTGCCCGAGGCCCCGCGCACGATCTGCCCACCGTCGGGATCCGCTGTGCGCGCGTCGATGCCGGCGGCGGCCAGGGCCGCGCCGTTGCACCACAGCGTGTGCATGTCGATCGACCAGACGGCCACGGGGTGGTTCGGCACCGCGGCGTCGAGCAGGGTGCGGTCGGGCTGGTCCGCGGTGTCGCTCCAGCGGTTGAAGTCCCAGCGACCGCCGGTGATCCACCGGCCGGCGGGCAGCTCGGCTGCGAATGCGGCGATGGCCTCGACGGCCTCGGCCAGCGAACGGGTTGCGACGAGGTCGACCTCGGCCAGGGATTCTGCGTAGGACAGGGCGTGCAGATGCGCGTCGACGAATCCGGGGATGACGGTCCGCCCGCCCAGGTCGATCCGCTCGGCGGCGTCCGGGCCGGTCGCATGGGCTGTGAGTTCCGCCTCCTGGCCGACGGCCACGATCTTCTCGTCATGGGTCAGCAGGGCGGTGGCACGGGGTGTTTCGGGGTCGAACGTCCAGACGTCCGCATTGAGGTAAAGGGGCATGCGGCAAGTCTAGTGGGACACATGGCACGGATTATGGCTTGGCCTATGACGCGGATTGTGGTGCGGATTTCCGGGGAGCGTAGAAGTGATCCACCTCATCATTTGATAACCCTTATTTATTATCCATTTATATTCCCTTCGTTAGCTCTTTCGATATATGTAAATTACGACAACCACAGTTGCTCTCATGGTCTTTTCATCAGTTGTACAACCAACCCTTATCTCTATTAGGCTGTCCGTGAGTTAATTAGGAAAGCAGACCTTTGCATAATCGCTTATCCGTGCGCTTATCCCACCGACTCGCCCGAGCATCAGCACCGACCAAGGAGAGAATCCATGTCCCTCAAGACCCGCCATTCCGTCTTCGCCATCGCGGCATCCGCCGCCCTGGCCCTGGGCCTGAGCGCCTGCGGTGGAACCGACTCCGATTCCGCCGCCCAGGGCGAAACCGTGACGATCACGGATAATTCCGGCGAGGTCCAGGTGCCGCTCGATCCGGAGAAGTACGCGGTGACGGACAACATCTCCTTCCACACCCTGTCCGACTGGGGCAAGAAGCCCGTCGCAGCGCCCCGCACCCTGATGCCGGACACCCTGCCGTGGGAGAAGGACGACTCGATCGCCGACTCCGGTTCGCACCGCGAACCCGATCTGGAAAAGATCGTCGGAGCCGAACCCCAGATGGTCATCAACGGCTACCGCTACTCCAGCCAGCAGGACAAGCTCAAGGAACTCCTGGGCGACAAGGTGCCCGTCGTGACCTTCGACCGGAAGGACGACGAGGGCCACATCGACAACCTCAAACGCCACACGGAACAGCTGGGCAAGATCTTCAAGGAGGAGGACAGCGCCAAGCAGAAGAACGACGATCTGGACGCTTCCATCGCCAAGGCCAAGAAGGCCTACGACGGCAAGTCCAGCGTGATGGGCCTGACGACCTCCGGCGGTGAGATCAACTACTCGGATCCCAAGGAGGGCCGCGGCGCATCGGTCCTGTTCGAGGCTCTGGGCCTGAAGTCCGCCCTGAACGTCGACAAGGCCGACGGCACGGATAAGGGCAACAAGGTCTCCGTGGAGACCATCGCCAAGGCCAACCCCGACTGGCTGATCGTGATGGATCGCGACGCCGCCATCGCCAAGGACGAAAAGGGCTACAAGCCCTCGACCGAATTGCTCAAGAAGAACGCCGCGCTGAAGAACGTCACCGCGGTGAAGAAGAACCAGATCATGGTTCTGCCGGACGATTTCTACGAGGACGAGGGCATTGAGTGCTTCACCGGCGTCTTCAATGATTTCGCCAAGGCCCAGGACGACGCGAAGTAATCGCATCATCCGGTGAATAAGATCCGATCATCCGGTTCCCCCGTGGAACCCGGATCCGCACGCACAGGCGGGCCGCAGGGACCCGGTGAGAAAACGGGGAGGAACCGTCTTTTCACCTGGCCCCTGCTGGTCGGCCTGTTCGTCGTCTGCGGCCTCGTCGTCGCGAGCCTATGTGTGGGTCAGTACAGCATCCTGTCCGGTCCCGAAGGCTGGGACATGTTCTTCATCACCCGCGTGCCGCGCACGGTCGCCCTCATCCTGGCCGGCGCGGTGATGGCCATGTCCGGTCTGGTGATGCAGATGATCACCCAGAACCGCTTCGTCGAACCCACCACCACCGGCACCACCGAATGGGCCGGCCTGGGCCTGCTGCTGTGCATGGTGGTCTTCCCCCACGCCGACATCCTGACCAGGATGGTCGCGGCCATCGCCGCCGCCTTCATCGGCACCATGGTGTTCTTCGCCTTCATCCAGCGCGTCACCCTGCGCTCGTCCATCGTCGTGCCGATCGTCGGCATGATGCTGGGCGCCGTCGTCGGCTCCCTGTCCAATTTCGTGGCCTTCGCAACCGATATGACCCAGGCCCTGGGCATCTGGTTCGCCGGTTCCTTCACCTCGATCTTCAAGGGCCAGTACGAGCCCATCTGGATCCTCATCGCCGTCGTCCTGATCATCTTCATCGCCGCGGACCGCTTCACCGTCGCGGGCCTGGGCAAGGACGTGGCGACCAATGTGGGCGTGAACTACAACCGCATCGTGCTCATCGGCACCGGCGTCATCGCCATGGCCTCTGGCATCATCACCGTGGTCGTGGGCAACCTGCCCTTCCTGGGCTTGGTCGTGCCGAACCTCGTCTCCATGTTCCGCGGCGACGACCTGCGCTCCAACCTGCCCTGGGTCGCCCTGTCCGGGATCGCGATCGTGACCGCCTGCGACCTGCTGGCGCGCACCGTCATCGCCCCGTTCGAGGTCCCCGTCTCCCTGATCCTGGGCGTCGTGGGAGCGGCCGTGTTCATCGTGCTGTTGATTCGGGGGCGCAAGGTTGTCAGCTGAACTCAAGCGCTCCTCCGGCGCCCTGCCCACGACCCGCGCCAGGCGCCGGTACCTGATCGCCATGCTGGTCCTCGGCGCGGCGGCCCTGGCCATCATCGCCATCACCATGGGCTGGAAGAACCCCCTGCCGGTGGGCACCCGGGGCTTCTGGGTCATCGCGAAGATCCGCTCCGATGCGCTCGTGGTCATCGCAGTCGTCGCAGTCGCCCAGGCCACCGCGACCGTGGCCTTCCAGACCGTGACGAACAACCGGATCCTGACCCCCTCGATCATCGGCTTCGAGTCGCTCTACCAGCTCATCCAGACCGCCGCGATCTTCTTCCTGGGCGTGGCCGGCGCCACCGCGGTGGGCGGCACCCTGCAGTTCGTGGGCCAGATCATCGTCATGGTGCTCTTCGCCACCGTGCTCTACGGCCTGCTGCTGACCGGCCGGCGCGGCAATCTGCACATCACCCTGCTGGTCGGACTGGTCCTGGGCGGGGGCCTGAACGCCCTGTCCACGTTCATGCAGACCCTGCTCGATCCAGCGGAGTTCGACGTGCTGACCGCCCGACAGGTCGGCTCGATCGCCAATGCCGACGGCTCCAAGCTGTACATCGCGATCCCCATCGTGTTGGTCTGCGCGGGCCTGCTCTACCTCTTCTCCCGCAAGCTCAACGTACTGGCGCTGGGCCGTGACACCGCGATGAACCTGGGAGTGGACCACCGGCGCTTCATGATCATCGTGCTGATCCTGGTGGCGGTGCTGGTCTCCGTGTCCACCGCGCTGATCGGGCCCATGACCTTCTTCGGGTTCCTGGTGGCGATGCTGACCTATCAGCTGGCCGACACCTTCGACCACCGGCTGCTGTTCCCGATGGCGACCCTGGTGGGATTCGTCGTCTTCGCCGGTTCACACTTCGTCCTCAAACGGATCTTCTACGCGGAGGGCTCCGTGAGCATCATCATCGAACTGATCGGAGGGGCCGCGTTCCTCCTGTACATCCTGCGGAAGGGGCGCTTGGCATGATCGAGCTCAAGGGCGTGGTGCGCCGCTACAGTGCGGAGACCACCATCGGACCCGTGGACCTGACGATCCCGGCAGGGGGCATCACCGCACTGGTCGGGCCCAACGGCGCGGGCAAGTCCACGCTGCTGACCATGATCGGCCGGCTCATGGAGACCGACGGCGGGACCATCACGGTGGGCGGGAACGACGTGTCCACGACCCCGTCGAAGGACCTGGCGAAGATCGTGTCGATCCTGCGGCAGGAGAATCACTTCATGACCCGGCTGACGGTCCGCCAGCTGGTGGGCTTCGGCCGCTTCCCCCACAGCCGGGGACGGCTGACCGCTGAAGACGAGGACCAGGTGTCCCAGGCGATCGACTTCATGGGGTTGGCGGAACTGGAGTCCCGTTATCTGGACCAGCTCTCCGGCGGGCAGCGGCAGCGGGCCTATGTCGCGATGGTCCTGGCGCAGGACACCGACTACATCCTGTTGGACGAGCCGTTGAACAACCTCGATATGGAGCATGCGGCGGCGATGATGCGCAGGCTCGACTCCTTCGCCAAGGAGCAGGGCAAGACGATCGTCATCGTGCTCCACGACATCAACTTCGCCGCGCGCTACGCCCAGCGGATCTGCGCGATGGGCGACGGGCAGGTGCTGCACTTCGGACCGGCCGAGGACATCATGCGCTCCGATATCCTCACCGAGGTCTTCCACACGCAAGTCGACGTCATCGACACCCCGGAGCACGGGCGCATCGCGGTGTATTACTGAGGCGCCGAGGCCCCGTCCCGGTTCCGTGCGCCGGGCCGGCTCCGCGCGCCGGCCGCGCCGACCGGCTTTCCCCCGCATAGACACCAGGTGAGCGCGGGAACTACCTGTTGTAGCAAGTAGTTCCCGCGCTCACCTGGTGTCTATGCGTCTGGATGGTGTTGACGCGCTGGGAGGGTGTCCGATCCGCTCAGTCCTGTAGGCAGGATTCGATGAAGGCGAAGCGCTCCGGGGTGTCCGCTGCGATGCAGTAGTCGTCGTAGGCGTGGGGGCGGCGCACCTGCAGCCCGGCCTGCTCGGCGATCACCGCACCTCCGGCGAAGTCGTAGACGCCCAGGCCGCGCTCATAGTAGGCGTTGACACGGCCTTCGGCTGCCAGACACAGATCCATGGCGGCGGAGCCCAGCCTGCGGACATCGTCGAAGTCCGCCATGATGCGACCCAGTTCCGCCAGCTGGCGGGTCCGCAGCTCGGGCGAGTAATTGAAGCCGGTGGCCGCGAGTCGCCCGCGCCGTCCCACAGGTGTGCCGTGCAGACGTACGGGGTCGCCGGCGGGTGGGAGCTTCCAGGCACCAGCCGGAACTCCTGCACCAGCCGGATCCGGGGCCTCGGCGAACCATACGGTGTCCAGTGCGGGACAGGCGACCAGGCCCAGGACCCAGCCGGCCGATTCCCACACGGGACCGGACACTGCACCGCCGGTGGTCGCCGCGGCGCGAGTGCCGCCGGCCCCATCGGCCACGGCATCACCGCCGCCGTTCAGACGCCGCACGCCCACGGAGAAGCAGTGGTATTCGATCCCGCGCACGAAGTTCACGGTGCCGTCGATCGGATCGACGTGCCATTCGTAGCGGTCCGCACCGGCACATTGGTCCGCACCGGCACATTGGTCCGCTCCGGCGGGTGACTGTGCCACGCCCGCGACGTCCGCCGAGCCTCCCTCGCCGGCCGTCACCGCGCACCGCAGGCGCGGGAGCAGTGCGGCGAGCTGGGACTCGTCGAGCACCTGTTCCAGGTCCAGCGCAGCAGCGCCCTCCTCGCCGATCATCACATCGCTGGGGCGCACGCGGACCAGATAGCCGCGCACCAGGGACTCGATCTCCTCATCGGCCGCCGTCACCAGGTTGTTCGGATCGTCCTTGGCCGTGACCTGTGAACGGTCCCAGCCGTGGGCTTCGATCCGCGCGCGCCAGTGAGCCTGCCGGGTCCCCGCGATGATCGCCAAATCGCAAGCGACCGCGAGCAGGTCACTGCCCTGCACGCGGTCGATCGTGGGAAACGGGACCGCGCTCAGATGGTCACCGGGCTGATCAACGGAATCCTCGCCGTCACCGCTGCCACAGGCTGCGCGACCGGTGCCTCCGCCGCTACAGCAGCTGCCACCGGCACCGGTGCAGCCGCCATCTCCTGCACGGAGGTGAAACCCTCCGAGCGGGCGTGGCGCCGGACGATCTCCTGCACCGCCTGCGACGAGGTGCCGACGGCTTCGGCGATCGCGGCATAGGTGATCCCCGCGGCGCGTGCCTGCAGAATAGACGAAATGTAGTTCTCGTTGACTACTGCGCGCTGTCGCGCTAGCCGGCGTACTGTCCGGACTACGGCTCTCTGCTCTTCAGAGAGCTCTTTGGCTCGTCGTGACATCTTCCACTTTCACCATGAAATCCAACTTTTGCGAACCCAGCATACCGCTTGAAACCCGGCCCGAGGAACACCCTTCCATTAGATTTCTTCCGCGCTCCCCACAAAGGTCAGGGACGGAGGCGTTCCGGGTCGTTCATGCCGCCTGTTCGCGCTTGACGCGCCAGTCGACGAGGAAGTCCTCATAGGCCTCGGTCGTGAGGAATCCGGGCATCGTATCGCCCAGCGCCGCGGCGGCCAGGACCTCGGCCGCGTCAGGGTAGTGGTCGGCCGGATGCTGGACGATCACGGCCAGTTCCTCGGCGGCGCAGCGGGCCACAAGTTCGCGGGTCACGGGGCGGCCGTCGGCCAGGGTCACGGAGTGGCGGATCCACTGCCAGATGTGCGCCCGGCAGATCTCCGCACACGATGCGTCCTGGTGCTGGCCATCCCATTCGATCATCCCGCGTCCCGACAGCCAGGCGTTGACATAGTGCAGGACCAGGCGGATGTCCGCGCGCAGCCCGGCCTCGGTCGGGTGGACGGCGGCGATGTCACTCACGTCGAGCAGGGCCCGGCGCAGCTGGGTCTCGCGGCCCTCCGGCGTGGTGGGGGTGGGACGGGGGTGCTCGGGATGCGGACCCGAGCCGGTGCCCTCAGCCGCGCCGCCCGCCGCGGCCTCGGCCCCGGTTCCCGCGCCAGAGAAAACGTGGCGGGCCAGCGGGACCAGCGCCGGGTGGGACACCCAGGTGCCGTCGAAGCCGAGGGCGCGTTCGGCCTCCTTATCGGGGCGCACGGCCAGGCCCTCGGAGGACTTGTGGCCGGGCACATAGGTCGACATGCCGCCGAGCACGGGGGCGCCACGGCGGTGGCACACGTCGACGATATGGCGCAGGAAGGCGCGCATGGAGCGGGCCTCGGGGCCGATCGCGTCGCGGTCGGGCAGGATGAACTCGCGGTAGTTCCGGAATTCGCGGATCATCGAGAAGATGTAGTCCCAGCGGCCGGTGGACAGGCCGGCGGAGTGTTCACGCAGTTCGTAGAGGATCTCCTCGGCCTGGAAGGCCGCCGTGACCGTCTCCACGATGACGCCGGCGCGGATCGTGCCGATCGGGATGTCCAGGGCATTTTGGGCGGCGACGAAGACTGCGTTGAACCAGGCGGCCTCGCGGGCGGCCTCGAGCTTCGGCAGGCAGAAGTAGGGGCCGCGGCCGGCGGCGATGAGTTCGTGCGCATTGTGGAACAGGTACAGCCCGAGGTCCACCAGGGTGGCGCTGGCGGCGAACCGGGTGCCGTGCTCGTCGACCCACTCCAGGTGCCGCTCCGGCAGGTGCAGCCCGCGCGGGCGCAGCATGATCGTGGGGGCCTGCTGCGGCCTGGCATAGGCGGTCTCCTGCCCCAGGCCCGAGGTCGGGAACGAGGTGCCGGCGCGCCGCTCGGTGCCGCGATGGCCGGCCAGGCCGGGGGTGCCGGCCTGCAGATCTCCGCGCACCGCCCGGTGCAGATTCACCTGGGCGGTCACGACATTGTGCCAACTCGGCGACATGGTGTCCTCGAGGTCGGCGATCCACACGGGGGCGCCCGAGCCCAGGGCGCGGGCCGCCTCGGCCTGGCAGGCGGGCGCCACGATCTCCACCCGCCGGTCCTCCAGGCCCGGCGCCGTGGGCGCGATCGTCCACTCCGGGTCGTGCCGGATGCCCGCGGTCTCCGGCTTGAAGCCGGGCATCCGGCCGCGGTCGATCGCGGCGCGGCGGGATTCGCGGTGGGCCATGACTTCGCGCCGGGAGGCGTAGAAGAGGCGGTGGAGTTCGGCCACGAAGTCCAGGGCGTCCGGTGTGAGGATCGAGTCGTAGCCGGGCTCCATCGGCCCCAGAATGCGCAGCGCGGTGCGCGCCTGCTCGCTTGCCGACTGCTCGGCTACGGGTCGCACGGCCGTCGGCGCGGCGGCGGGCTGTGCGGCGGCGGACCGAGGGCTCTGGTGGTCGGTGGTCTGTTCCGTGATCGTGGCGGACATCGGATGCTCCTGGAAAGGACGGGCTAAGTGGAAGTCGGTGAAGGTCGGGCTGCGTGGAGCTCGATGGGTTCTCGCCCGGTGCGGGCAGCGGGAACGCGGGCGGCGCCCGGGTGTAGTGCGCGAGGGTGTGGGGAGGGTGGGAAGAGAAAATGTCCGCGGGAAGGGTAAACCCTCGAAAAACCCTTCCCGCGGACAAGCCGGTGGTGCGACTTGAGAGCCGAGCGGTACGGCCCGACGCTCAAGCCACAGAACTCAGAACTCGCAGATGCGCGTCAGAACTGCGCGGCCTCGGTCGAGTCCTTGAGCGCGGTGGTCGAGGACTGTGGGTTGATCGCGGTCGAGACCAGGTCGAAGTAGCCGGTGCCGACCTCGCGCTGGTGCTTCGTGGCGGTGTAGCCACGGGCCTCGGCGGCGAATTCGCGCTCCTGCAGTTCGACGTAGGCGGCCATCTGGTTGCGGGCATAGCCGTGGGCCAGATCGAACATCGAGTAGTTCAGAGCGTGGAAGCCGGCCAGCGTGATGAACTGGAACTTGTAGCCCATCGCGCCCAGCTCACGCTGGAACTTGGCGATCGTCGAATCGTCCAGGTGCGCCCTCCAGTTGAACGAGGGCGAGCAGTTGTAGCTCAGCAGCTGGTCCGGGTACTCCGCGTGGATCGCATCGGCGAAGCGCTTCGCGGCCTCCAGGTCCGGCGTCGAGGTCTCCATCCACAGCAGATCTGCGTACGGGGCGAAGGCCAGGCCGCGGTCGATGCACGGCTCGATGCCGTTGGTGACCTTGTAGAAGCCCTCCGCGGTGCGCTCACCGGTGAGGTACTTCTGGTCGCGCTCGTCGATGTCGCTGGTGATGAGCGTCGCGGCCTCGGCGTCGGTGCGGGCGATGACCAGGCTGGGGACGTTCTCCACATCGGCGGCCAGGCGGGCGGCGTTGAGCGTGCGGATGTGCTGCGCGGTGGGGACGAGGACCTTGCCGCCCAGGTGCCCGCACTTCTTCTCCGAGCCCAGCTGGTCCTCGAAGTGGACGCCGGCGGCGCCGGCGGAGATCATCCCGCGCATGAGTTCGTAGACGTTGATGGTGCCGCCGAAGCCGGCCTCGGCGTCCGCGACGATCGGGGCGAACCAGTCGTCGACGTTCTTGGTGCCCTCGGAGACCTCGATCTGGTCGGCGCGCATCAGCGCGTTGTTGATCCGGCGGACCACCTGGGGAACCGAGTTGGCCGGGTAGATCGACTGGTCGGGGTAGGTCTGGCCGGCGTTGTTGGCATCGGCTGCGACCTGCCAGCCGGACAGGTAGATGGCCTTGAGGCCGGCCTTGACCTGTTCGACGGCCTGGTTGCCGGTCAGGGCGCCCAGCGAGTTGACGAAGTCCTCGGTGTGGATGAGATCCCACAGGCGCTCGGCGCCGTGACGGGCCAGGGTGTGTTCCTCGATGAGCGAGCCGCGCAGCTTGACGACGTCTTCCGCCGTGTAGTCGCGGCTGGTTCCGGCCCACCGGGGATTGGTGGCCCAGTCGCTGCGCAGGGCGTTCGCATCGTGCAGGTTGTCGGTCATGTCGGTGCTCCTTTGTCGCTGTGAGGGTTGCGGTCCACGCCCCTGCACCTGCCCGTTCTCCGGGCCTTCCGACCCTGTTCTCCGGGATCGTGGGTAATCCCGTCGCCGGGGCCGAGGTGCATATCGTGTTCCGCTTGTGATTCCAGTCTGTGGGCCGCACCACCCCGATTTCGACTGAATTTGAGTGAAAAATTCGTTATTTTTCTACACACTAGAAAATGTGGTCTTCTACACAGATTCTTCGTAGGATTGGGGGCATGAACGACGAAGCCAAGGAGTCCACGGCCGGGCCGGATGCCCTGACCATCGGACGGCGCGTGCGCCACTTCCGCAAGGCCGCAGGACTGACCCTGACGGACCTGGGGCAGCGGGTCTCACGGGCGCCCTCGCAAATCTCGGCGATCGAATCGGGGCGGCGGGAGCCCACCATCTCCATGCTCCAGGCGCTGGCCACGGCACTGGACGTGAGCGCCGAGGACCTCCTCGACCCCACCCCCGTGGACCACAGGGCGGCCCTGGAGATCCAGGCCGAACGCGCACAGGCCTCGGCCCTCTATTCCTCCCTGCGCCTGCCGCGGGTCCGCACCAAGGCCCTGCCGACGGACGCGCTGGAGGCCATCGTCGGCCTACAGCGCGAACTCCAGACGATGGCGGAGACCCGCGCGGCCACCCCGGAGGAGGCCAGGCGGGCCAACCGCGATCTGCGGGAGCGGATGAGCAGGGCGCACAACTACTTCGGCGATCTGGAGGACCTGGCCGCCGAGCTGCTGGCCGTGGTGGACTACCGCGACGGCCCACTGAGCCAGCGGCAGGCCGCGGGGATCGCCAGTCATCTGGGCTTCGATCTGCACTACGTGGCCGATGTGCCGGCCTCGACGCGCTCGGTGACCGATCTGCGGGGCAAGCGGATCTATCTGCCCAACTCGGGGATGGGAGGACACGATCCGCGCTCCACCATGCTGGCGGCACTGGCGCCGATGATCCTGGGCCAGGAGAAGCCCAGGGACTATGCGGAGTTCCTGCGCCAGCGCGTGCAGGTGAACTATCTGGCGGCGGCCCTGCGGCTCCCGGAATCCGCCGCGGCGTCCCTGCTGAAGGAGGCGAAGAAGAATCGCCGAATTTCCATTGAGGAGCTGCGCGATCATTTCGGCACGACCTATGAGACCGCGGCCCACCGGTTCACAAATCTGGCAACCGAACACCTGGGCCTACGCGTGCACTTCATGAAGGTCCAGACATCCGGAGCGATCCACAAGGTGTACTCGAACGACGGACTGCCCTTCCCCACCGACCCCCTGGGTGCCGTGGAGGGCCAGTACGCCTGCAAGCGCTTCACCTCGCGCCAGGTCTTCAAGGTCGCCGACCGCTTCAGCCCCTACTATCAGTACACCGACACCCCCGTCGGCACCTATTGGTGCACCGCCCGGGTACTGCCAGAGGACAGCGACTTCGCGGTGAGCGTGGGCGTGCCGTTCAACGAGGTGCGCTGGTTCGAGGGCAGGGAGACCCCTATCCGGTCCCAGTCGCGCTGCCCCGATCCATCCTGCTGCCGCGCGGCGCCGGCCGAGCTGGAGGTGACCTGGGGGACCCAGTCCTGGCCCCAGGCCAAGATGCACGCCTCACTGTTGGCCGCCGTCCCGCCCGGGGCCTTCCCCGGGGTCGACCCGACCGAGGTCTACGAGTTCCTGGAGCGCCATGCCGAGGACTGAGGACGCGGGGCCGACTGCAACCGGCGGGGTCGTCTTCGACTGGGCCGGACGCGCCGCGGCCGAGGCCCTGGCCGGGACTGCGCGCCGCGCGCGGGTAAGCGAACCGCGCCGCGGACCGCACGCCGGAGCTGAAGCCGACGGGGACCTCGGCGCAGACACTGTTTCACGTGAAACGAAGCGGGTCCGGCCGCTGGTCCGACCGCTGTCGCGAGCCGAGGACACGCTCATCGAGGGCGACAATCTGGAGGCCCTGAAGCTGCTGCAGGACACCCACGCCACGGCTTTCAAGGTCGTCTACATCGACCCGCCGTACAACACGGGCTCGCGCCTGAGCTACCACGACAGGGCGGGGCGGACCGCGGGCCGACGGGCCGGAGGCACCAAGGACCATGCGGCCTGGCTGAACATGATGCTGCCCAGGCTGCTGCTGGCCCGCCGGCTGATGCGCGCTGACGGGGTGTTCTTCGCCTCGATCGACGACGGCGAACTGGCCTATCTGACCATGCTGGGCCATCGGGTGTTCGGCGAGGAGAACTTCCTGGGCGCCTTCGTCCACCAGCGCGCCAAGGGTGGCGGGCAGGCCAGGTTCTTCATCCGGGGGCATGACTATGTGCTCGCCTGGGCGCGCGACATCGCGCAGGCCGGGCCCTTTCTGGGGCCCAAGAAGCCCCCGGCCAAGTACGAGGATATCGACGGGCGGCGCTATCTGGTCGACGACGATGTGCTGCGGGTGAGCTTCGGGAAGTACACCAGGGGAACCGAGCGCAGGCTCATGTACGAGGACATCCTGGCGGTGCGCGGTGCGGCGAAACTGCGCCAGGTCGATGGCTGGCTGGCCGCCGGCACCCATGTGCTGCGTGCCTGGGGCGAGCCAGGCGCCGACGGCACGGCCAAGCACGCCGTGGTCAAGCTGACCCCGGCCGAGCAGGCCTCGTCGAAGCTGTACTCGATCATCAGGGCCCTGGGGGAACAGGGGCGCAATGCGCTCAGCACCCTGGGCCTGGGCGGGCTGTTCTCCTATCCGAAGCCGGTGGAGCTGATCAAGGACCTGGTGCTCTCACAGACCTTCGCCGACCGCGATGCGCTGGTGTTGGACTTCTTCGCAGGCTCGGGGACCACTGGCCAGGCGGTACTGGAGCTCAATGCGGCAGACGGCGGGCAGCGGCGCTTCGTGCTCGTCCAACAGCCCGAACCCCTGCGCCCGGCAGCCGGAGCGCGGGTGGGTGGCGAAGGAGTGCGGAGCCCCCGCGGCGCGGAGGCCTCGGAGGAAGCGGACGCCGCGGGAATCACGACGATCAGCGAGCTCATGCGCGAGCGCATCCGCAGGGTTGCGCAGAGTACGTATGGGAAATCGCCTGGGGACTCGAGCCGCTCCCCCACCTTCCGCGATATCCGCCTGGGGTGATGCACACTCGATGACCCCAGGGTTCGGCCAGTGACCGGTTCATGCAGATTCTTGGAGATGTCATGTCTCAGGACATCGGGGCCACGTGATGTCTCAACCAGGTGTGTCCATTGATGTCTCATGACTTCGTGTCCATCTCGGGTCGATGCGTGTATTTCGGA
>NZ_JANIJY010000029.1:0-31039 GCF_024580695.1 Brevibacterium sp. 91QC2O2
TCCGGTCGGGACACTCGACGGTCCCTGGCGGGTGGGCAGATCACGGCAAAGGCACACACTGTGGTGGCCAGTCAGTGCCTGGGTCACACCCTGGATGGAAACCATCCCTACAAGTATCAACGTCAGTACCGTATGCAACGATTGAGGTGTGGAAGACGTACAGCTGCCGGAACTCTCTCCGGAGACGGTCAACGAGCGATTCGATCCGCGCACCTCGCAGCGCGGGTCCGACTATGCCAACCGGGGAATGGTCGAGGCGCTCGAACTGTCGGCTTCCAGCCTCGTTGAAGGGCCGATCGGCCAGGAGCGGACGTCGTCCCTATACGCCGAAGTGGCCGGTTCGCAGGGCGCCCAGTACTCAACGAAGCTGACTGTGGTCGAATACTCCGATGGGCGCGCTTCGGATATCGTCGGGGCCACCTGTGCGTGCCCGGTCGGCCTCATGTGCAAGCATGCGGCGGCCATCGCCTGGCTTCTGACACCGGAATACCGGCAGCAGCGGGTCCACCTGGGCCCTGCGGTATCCGGATCCGGCACAGTTGGCCAGGCGGCCCCGGAAACCGAAGCCGCGATCGATAACCTCATGCAGTGGGCGCAAGAACACGGCCTCGACATGCAATTCGCAGATGCCTTAGCCGGTGGCACGCGAACGGACTCCTCTGCACCCGCACGCCTTGCCCCGCCGGCTGTCTCACCGGTGCCGAAGTCCACCTGGCGGCAGGAACTGGGCGCGCTGCGCTGGATCGAAGCGGACGAAACCCTGGTGCCCGTGGCCATCCAGTTCGAACTGCGTCCGAAGCCGGTGCGCAACTGGTGGGGCCAGGAACTGCCAGATTCATTCGAACCCGAGGACGCCGCTGCGGACCCGGAGATGCGCGTGGCCATGCGACTGATGCGACCGGGCAAGCGCAATAACTGGATCAAAGGCGGCCTGAGCTGGCGCTCACTGACGAACTCGGCACAGACCTCGAAGTACAAACATGCGCAGACGGACGTCCTGGCCCGGATCTATCGGCTCTATTCGGCAGAACACGAAGGCTACGGGTCCAATGGCGAGGTGCTGGGGATCGAACAGTTCACCTCGACGCTCGTCTGGGATCTGCTGCAGGAGGCGCAGGCCGCCGGTGTCGTCTTCCTGCCCGCCGGCTTCATCGGCGACGTTGGCCTGGGGGAGCCGGTGACCGCCTTCATCGACGTGCGCCAACCGTCCGGAGGCGATCGAGGGGACCTGGTACTCGAACCGACCGTGCGCCCGTGCCCGGCCGGTGGAGTCCACACCATCGGCGGGGTGGGCATCGGGGAGTTCGTCGCGCTGGGCGATACCGACGCCCCCGCTCGCGGGCGGGGACGGACCGGACCCAGCCACGCCCTGACCCTTCACCCACTGAACGAACCGCTGACGCCGGCCGTCCGGCATATGTTCCTCCGCGAGCCGGTGCGCATCGGGGCCGAGGACTCCCAGGAGTTCTTCGCCGACTACTACCCGCGCATCCTGCCCCAGGTGGACCTCGACAGCACCGACGATTCCGTCGTGCTGCCAGAACCGGCCCGGCCCAAACTCCTGGCCCATCTGCGTTACGGGGCCAAGGACCGGCTGACGATCGACTGGGAGTTCGACTATCCCGGCCACGTCGGCCCCGTGCCGCTGGAATTCCAGGAGGGAGCCGGCCGTGATAGAGCATTCGAAGCCGAGGTCGTGGCCCGGGTCCGACTTCTCGACGGCGACCTGGCCGTGACCGGACGCCAGAGCCTCGAAGGCGTCGCAACCGCCGCCTTCACCCATCTGACACTGCCGAAACTGGAGCGGACGGATGACGTCGCGGTCATGATCTCAGGGAACCGGCCCGCCTACCAGCAGCTGCAGGCCGAACCGCACATCAGCGTCACCGCGGACAAGGTCGACAAACACGATTGGCTGGACCTGGGCTTCGAGATCACGGTCGAAGGCCGGACCATTCCCTTCCCCACGCTGTTCAAGGCGCTGGCCCAGGGCAAGGACAAACTCCTGCTGGTCGATAAGAGCTTCTTCTCCCTGCACCACCCGGCCTTCGAGAAACTGCGCAACCTCCTCACGGAGGCGGATGCTCTGGGTGAATGGGATCCGGAGGCTCCCAAAATGGCCAAGCACCAGGTCGCCTTCTGGGATGAACTCGACGACATCGCAGACGAGTCCCACGCCGATGAGGACTGGCTGGAGTCCATCGCGGGCCTACGCGACATCACGGCCATCGAGCCGGTAGCAGTACCGGCGGGTCTCAAAGCGGAGCTGCGCGACTACCAGCAAGCGGGATTCCAATGGCTGGCATTCCTCCACGCGCACAAGCTGGGTGGCATTCTGGCCGATGACATGGGCCTGGGTAAGACGATGCAGACACTGGCGCTGATCGCCCACGCGGTCGAAAGCCGTGGGGAAGACGGTGCCGGCGCGCCGTTCCTGGTCGTTGCGCCCGCCTCCGTCACGGGAGTCTGGCAGCAGGAGGCCGCTCGCTTCACCCCGGACCTGAACGTCGTGCACCTGGGCTCCACCACTGGCAAGCGCAAGACCCCGCTGGCAGATGCGATCACCGGGGCGGACCTGGTCATCACCAGCTACACCATCCTGCGCATTGACCAGGCCGAGTTCGCGGATACGGCCTGGTACGGGCTCGTCCTCGATGAGGCGCAGTTCGTCAAGAACCAGACCGCGCAGGTCCATCAGGCGGCCGCCCGGGTCCCCGCCGACTTCAAACTGGCGATCACCGGCACTCCCATGGAGAACTCGCTGACCGACCTGTGGGCCTTGCTCAACATCGCAGAACCCGGCCTACTGGCCTCGGCCCGGCGGTTCCGCGACCACTACGTCAAGCCCATCGAATCGGGGGAGAACCCGACCCGGATGGCATCACTGCGGGCCCGGGTGCGGCCCTTCATGCTGCGGCGGACCAAGGAACAGGTCGCAGCCGATCTGCCCGCCAAGCAGGAACAGACCGTTAGCGTCGAACTGGTCCCCAAACACCGCAGGCTCTACGACGCCGTACTGCAACGGGAACGCAAGAAGATCCTGGGGCTGGTCGACGACCTGGACAAGAACCGGTTCATCGTCTTCCGCTCGCTGACCCTGTTGCGCATGCTGGCACTGGACCCCGCGATCGTCGACCCGCAGGAGTACGCCGACGTGCCATCGAGCAAACTCGACGAACTCTCCGAACGCCTGGGCCAGGTCATCGAGGAGGGCCACCGGGTCCTGGTATTCAGCCAGTTCACCTCCTTCCTACACCGGGTAGCCGGCCGGCTGGAACACGAGGGCATCGCATACTCCTATCTGGACGGGGCGACCAGGGCGCGTTCGCAGGTCATCGAGGATTTCCGGTCAGGGGACCAGCCGGTGTTCCTCATCAGCCTGAAGTCCGGGGGATTCGGCCTGACACTGACGGAGGCGGACTACGTCTTCCTCCTCGACCCGTGGTGGAACCCTGCGGCCGAAGCACAGGCGATCGACCGGGTCCACCGGATCGGGCAGTCCAACAGCGTCATGGTCTACCGCATGGTCGCAGACGGTACGATCGAGCAGAAGGTCCTGGCCCTGCAGCAGAAGAAGGCCGAATTGTTCTCCAGCCTGATGGACAATGAGACCGCGTTCTCCTCCGACATCACCGCAGATGACATCCGGCAGCTGTTTGAGCCAGGAACATGAGTACAGGGGCATGAGCGCCGGTCCGATGCAGGTGTGTGAATCATCGCACAAATCGGCCACATATGCCGTCTCGTTTTGCAATGCCGCCCAGGACCTGGTTATAGTTATCTCGTTGCCCGGAACGCCGGGCGGCTGGGGGCTATAGCTCAGTTGGTAGAGCGCTTCGTTCGCAATGAAGAGGTCAGGGGTTCAATTCCCCTTAGCTCCACGGGGGTATGGCGCAGTTGGTAGCGCGTCTCCATGGCATGGAGAAGGTCAGGGGTTCGAATCCCCTTACCTCCACATCATCGGCAATGTCCGGATTCCGATCGCTTGAAAGCGTGAGGGTCCGGGCATTGTCGTTTTTCGTTTCTCTGAGCACGCCGCACCCCGAATCCCCACGCCGGCGGATGAAAGGGACAGCGGTCATTCCTCGGCGGCGGCCAAGGCCGCGGTGACATGCAGCGCGGTCGTTGGGAACACCGGGACCGGCGAGTCCTGCTGGCCGATGAGCAGCTCGATCTCCGTGCACCCCAGGACGATTCCCTGGGCTCCGGCAGCGACGAGCCGGCCGATGACCTCCCGATACGCCTGCCGCGAATCCTCGGTGACGATACCGCGGACCAATTCCTCGTAGATGATCCGGTGCACCGTCGCCCGGTCCTTTTCGTCCGGGATCAACGATGTGATGCCGTGGTCGGCCAGGCGATCGCGATAGAAGGCCTGCTCCATCGTGAACGCGGTTCCCAACAGCCCCACCGTGGCCAGGCCTTTGGCCCTGATCACCTCGGCGGTGGTGTCACCGATGTGGATGAATGGGACGTCGATGGCTGCGCTGATCTGGTCGGCGACCAAGTGCATCGTATTCGTGCACAACACCACGAGTCCCGCCCCAGCGGCTTCCAGCCCCCGCGCATGCGCGGCGAGGATACGGCCCGCACCATCCCAATCGCCGGTGGCCTGCAATGCCTCGATCTCAGCGAAATCGAGCGAGTCCAGCAGGATCGGCGCGGAATGAAAGCCGCCGAGCCGATCTCGGACCTGCTCATTGGCCATCCGATACCAGTCCAGTGAGGACTCCCAGCTCATACCGCCCAGCACGCCGATGATCTTCACGCTTCGATCCTACGGGTTCGCTCAGTCGCAGCGGTAGAAACCCTCACCCGATTCGACGCCGAACGTGCCCCGGTCGAGGTAGTCGGCCCTGAGATAGGCGTCCCAGGCCTGCTGGGTAACAGAACCGATGAGTTCGTGGCGGGCACCGTGGAATCCGGCGCCGCCTGCGCGATCTGGCTGCCGAGTACCCCCGTACCCAGAACGGCGATCTCAGTGAAACCGAACGTCACTGTGTTCCCTTCGTTCGCACGCTGAGACGATCCGCGCAGATTGGTCGGACGGCTCCTATAGTGGGGAACCCCGACATAGGAGTCAGAACATGCGCATCACCATCGCCGGAGCGGGAATCGGTGGACTCTCCCTGGCCCTGAGCCTACACGCCGCCGGCCTGTCCGACGTGCACATCTATGAGCGCTCGGAGCAGATTCGAGGGCTGGGCGTGGGCTTGAACCTGCTGCCGCACGCGGTGCGCGAACTCACCGAGCTGGGCCTGGCCGAACGGCTGGAGGAACTCGGCGTGGAACCGACCACTCTGGCGTACTACAACCGCTACGGCCAGCACATCTGGAGCGAACCACGGGGCACCCGTGCGGGCTATAAATGGCCACAGCTGTCGGTGCACCGCGGCCGGTTGCAGATGCTCCTGTTGGATGCCGTGCGCGAACGCCTGGGCGATGCCGTGCACGAGGGTCACCGGCTGGTAGGAGTGCGCTCGCAGGCCGACGGGACGGAGCTGGCGACCTTTGAAACGGCCTCGGGACCGGTCGAGGTGTCCACCGACGTTCTGGTCGGCGCCGATGGAATCCATTCGGCCCTGCGGGCTCTGCGCTATCCGGCCGAGGGCGCCCCTCCCTGGAGCGGCCTGATCAACTGGCGCGGCACCGCCATCGTCGACCCCTTCCTGGACGGGGCCACCATGGTGATGGCAGGCGACGGCGACCAGAAGTTCGTGGCCTACCCCCTAGAGAACGTCCGTCCCGACGGAACGCAGAAGATCAACTTCATCGCCGAGGCCCGCACTGCGGGGGACCCCACGGCCGACTGGAACCACCCCGTGGCCGCCGAGCCCCTGCTCGAACGGTTCACCGCCTGGAAGTTCCCCTGGCTGGACGTGCCCGCGGTGCTGGGCGCGACCATCAGATCCTCGAGTATCCGATGGTCGACCGCGACGCACTTGACCAGTGGACGTTCGGTCGCACCACCCTGCTGGGCGACGCCGCCCACGCGATGTACCCGAACGGCTCCAACGGTGGCTCCCAGGCGATCCTCGACGCCCGGACCCTCGCCTTCCACCTGGCTACGGCCGAGGACATCGACTCGGCGCTGGCCGCCTACGAAGCGGTCCAGCGTCCTGCGACCGCGGCGCTCCTGGCCAAGACGCGGCAGACCGGGCCGGAACTGGTCATGCTGTTGGCCTATGAACGGGCCCCGCAGGGCTTCACCCACATCCACGATGTGATCTCGGCGGCGGAACTCGAAACGATCGCCTCCGACTACAAGGTCGCCGCCGGTTTCCATCCGGCCACTCTCAACGAGCGGACGTCTTTGACCGTGCAGTGAAGCGCGAGGCCGGCGGTGAGCGCCGCAGGGCACGTGTCCTAAGCTGACGGGGTGGAAGACGAGCACACCGAGGCGATGACGTACAGCGGGCCCCAGGGGGTTCCCGGAGACGAAGAGGCACGCAGGGCGCGCGCCCTGCAGATCCTGCAGGAGGTGTTCGGCTACGAGTCCTTCCGCGGAGACCAGGCCGCGATCATCGACCGGGTGGCCTCCGGTGGCGACGCGGTCGTGCTCATGCCCACCGGCGGCGGAAAATCCCTGTGCTATCAGATCCCCGCCCTGCTGCGGCCGGGTACCGGAATCGTCGTCTCCCCGCTCATCGCGCTCATGGCCGACCAAGTCGCAGCCCTGGAGGGCAACGGCATCCGCGCGGCCTATCTGAACTCGAGCCAGGACCTCGACGAGGCCAGGGCCGTGGAGTCCCAGCTGCTGGCCGGCGAACTCGACCTGCTCTACCTGGCGCCCGAACGGCTGGTGCTGCCGCGCACCCTGGACCTGCTGTCCCGCGCCCCGATCGCGCTGTTCGCCATTGACGAAGCCCACTGTGTGGCCCAGTGGGGCCACGACTTCCGACCGGACTACCTGGGCCTATCGGTCCTGGCAGAGGCGTTCCCCACGGTCCCGCGCATCGCCCTGACCGCCACCGCCACGGCGGAGACGCACGAGGAGATCACGGAGCGCCTGGCGCTCGACGACGCCCGCCACTACGTCTCCAGCTTCGACCGGCCCAATATCCAGTACCGGATCGAACCGAAGGACCGGCCGCGCGACCAGCTGCTGAGCCTGATCACCGGGGAGTTCCCGGGCGAGGCCGGGATCGTGTACTGCCTGAGCCGCAAATCGGTGGAGACCATCGCGGAATGGCTGGCGGCCCGCGGCATCGACGCCCTGCCCTATCACGCAGGTCTGGACCCGGCGGTGCGGGCCGGAAATCAGGAGCGCTTCCTGCGCGAGGACGGGGTGGTGATGGTCGCGACGATCGCCTTCGGAATGGGCATCGACAAACCCGATGTCCGGTTCGTCGCCCATCTGGACCTACCCAAGAGCATCGAGGGCTACTACCAGGAGACCGGTCGCGCCGGCCGCGACGGCCTGCCCTCGGTGGCCTGGCTGGCCTACGGGATGGGCGATGTGGTCAGCCAGCGGCGGATGATCGAGCGCTCGGATGCCGGGGACCTGTTCCGGCGCAATGCCAATGCCCACCTGGACGCGATGCTGGCACTGTGTGAGACGACCGGGTGCCGTCGGGTCCAGCTGCTGCGCTATTTCGGGCAGAACTCCCAACCGTGCGGCAACTGCGACACCTGCCTCAATCCGCCGGCGGTGTGGGATGCGACGATTCCCGCGCAGAAGTTCCTCTCAGCGGTCATCCGGCTGGACCGCGAGCGCGGCCAGCACTTCGGCGTCGGACAGATCGTCGATGTGCTGTTGGGCAATGAGAGTGACCGGACACGCGAATCGCGGCACGAGGAACTGAGCGTATGGGGGATCGGTTCGGAGCTGGGGCCGAAGCAGTGGCGCACCCTGGCCCGTCAGCTGTTGGCCCGCGGGATCCTGGACGCGGTGGGCGACTACGGGGTGTTGATTCCCGGCCCACACGCCGGCCCGGTGCTGCGCGGCGAGGTGGCCGTCGAACTGGCCGAGGACCGGCGGCCCGAACGCAAACGCCGCTCGAGTACCATCGGCGGTCGTTCGGCGGGCAGCCGCGCCGCCGATGCCCTCGAGCCGGCCGCCCGCGAGGTCTTCGAGGCTTTGCGCGGTTGGCGCACCTCGGTGGCCAGGGAGAAGGGGATTCCGCCGTACATGGTGTTCTCCGACGCCACCCTGGTGGGCATCGTCGAGGCGCGGCCCGGGTCGGTGTCGGCCCTGGGCTCGATCAGCGGGGTGGGCCGGAAGAAGCTGGCCGAGTACGGCGAGGGACTCCTCGCCGTACTCGCGGACTCCTAGTCCAGGATCTGGCGCTTGGCTGAGATCACGCCGGTGTTGAACCCTGCCAGGTTCAACCCGCCGTGGAACCTGGCGTGCTCGATCTTCAGACAGCGGTCCATCACGACCTCCAGACCGGCGTCCTCGGCGATGTGGGCCGCCTCCTCATTCCAGGATCCCAGTTGGAGCCACAGCGTCCTGGCGCCGATCCGCACGGCGTCGCGGGCGACCTGGGGCAGGTCCTCATCGCGGCGGAACACGTCGACGATGTCGGGGACCTCCGGCAGTTCGTCCAGGCTCGCATAGACCGGATGGCCCAGGATCTCCTGCTCCCGCGGATTGATGAAGTACACGCGGTAGGGACTGTCGGCCAGCAGATATGTGGCCACGAAGTTCGAGGCACGGGCCGGCTTCGCGGAGGCTCCGACGATCGCTACGGACTTCGCCTCGCTCATGATGCGCAGACGATCCTGGGCTCCGGGGCCCGTCCAGGTGCGAGTTGTCTCCTGTGCGGTCATGCGGCCACACCTCCTTCGTGGGTTGTACCGGTGGCGGCGGTCAATGCCGTGTCGAGGTCCCAGATGATGTCGGCCAGGTCTTCCAACCCCACCGAGATGCGGATGAGATCGGCGCCGACGCCGGCGGCCTCGAGCTGTTCTGCGGAGAGCTGCTGGTGGGTGGTCGATGCCGGGTGCAGGATCAGGGTGCGGGCATCGCCGATGTTGGCCAGGTGGCTGGCGACCTGCAGGTGCTCGATGAAGTCGGCGCCCACCGTCCGACCGTCCTTGTCGCCGCTGGCTGCGGTGCCGAAGGAGAACACGGAGCCGGGGCCCTTGGGCAGGTACTTCTGGGCGCGGGCGTGGTGGGGGTGGCTCTCCAGGCCCGAATAGTTCACATAGGCGATGCGCGGATCGGCTTCGAGCCACGTTGCCACAGCCTGCGCATTGGCGACGTGCTCGTCGAGGCGTTGTGGCAGTGTTTCGACTCCCTGGATCAGCTGCCAGGCTGCCTGTGGCTGCAGGGATGGACCGTAATCGCGCAGCTGTTCGTTGCGCAGCCGGAACAGGAAGCCGTATTCGCCGAAGTTGTCCCACCAGCTGATGCCGTTGTAGCTGGGGATCGGTTCGGTCATCAGTGGGAACTTGCCATTGGCCCAGTTGAACTTCCCCGACTCCACGACCACACCGCCCAGGGTGGTGCCGTGGCCGCCGATGAACTTGGTGGCGGAGTGGATGACGATGTCGGCGCCGAATTCGATCGGGCGGCACAGGTAGGGGGAGTTCAGCGTCGCATCGACGACCAGCGGGATGTCGTGGGCGTGCGCGACCGCTGCCAGGCCCTCCAGCTCGGCGATCTCGGAGGAGGGATTGGCGATGAGTTCGGTGTAGACGGCCTTGGTGTTGGGCCGGATCGCGGCTTCGAAGTCCGCCGGGTCCGTGCCCGTGATGAAGGTCGTCTCCACACCGAAGCGGCGCAGTGAGACGTCCAGCTGGGTGACGGTGCCGCCGTAGAGCTGGCTGGAGGCGACGATGTGGTCGCCGGCCTGGGCCAGCGCCGCGAAGGTGACGAATTCCGCGGCCATTCCCGATGAGGTGGCGACAGCGCCGATCCCGCCCTCCAGACTGGCGATGCGCTCTTCGAAGGCCGCGACTGTCGGGTTGCCGATGCGCGAGTAGATATTGCCGAACTTCTGCAGGGCGAACAGGTTCGCAGCATCGTCGGAGTCCTTGAAGACAAAGGACGTCGACTGGTAGATCGGGACGGAACGCGCCCCGTGGATCGCATCGGGGACGGCACCCGCATGCAGGGCGCGGGTGCGGAATCCGAATTCGTGATCGGCCAAGACGGCTCGCTTTCTGCCCGATCCGCACATCTCGGCGGACGGGCCTGGAGAACAGGGGTATGCCTCCACTCTATCGAGCCCGGAGTTCCTGCGCTGCGGGATTTCGAATCGCGGATGTGCAGTGGCGCAGAACACCCGGCCGGATAGGGTGGCCCCATGACAAAGAAAACCCTGATCACAGGTGCCGTCGTGTTCGACGGCACGTCCTTCGCAGGCGCTCAGGACGTCCTGGTCTCCGACGGCCGGGTCGCCGAGATCCTGCCCGCCGGAACCGGTGCGGCAGGCCACCCGGACGCCGAGGTCGTCGATGCCACCGGGCAAACGCTGACACCGGGCATCATCGACTGCCATGTCCACGTCACCAGCGAGACCGCGGGGTCACTCGATTCCTTCCACGAACCCTTCACCTATCAGTTCTACCGCTCGGTGGACCTGCTGAAGAAGACACTGCACGGGGGAGTGACCTATGCCCGTGACGCCGGGGGAGCCGATGCCGGGTGCCGGTTGGCGCTGCAGAAGGGGCTGATCGTCGGTCCCAAGCTCAAGCTCGCGATCCAGATCATGAGCCAGACGGGCGGGCACGGTGACGGATGGCTGCCGTCGGGTGTCCACGGCACCATGTCGCTGCCGCATTACGGTCGGCCCGACGGAGTGGCCGACGGGGTCGAGGGTGTGCGCAAGAAGGCCAGGGAGATCCTGCGCGCGGGCGCCGACCACATCAAGATCTGCTCGACCGGCGGTGTGTTGTCAGCCGCAGACGATCCGCGGCACAGCCAGTTCACCCGTGATGAGATCGCCGTCATCGTCGAGGAGGCCCAGGCGCAGGGTGGCTATGTGATGGCACACGCACAGGGCTCCGAGGGCATCAAGAACGCCCTGGTGTCCGGCGTGCGCTCGATCGAGCACGGAATCTACCTCACCGATGAGCTGATCGAACTGTTCTTGGCCAAGGACGCCTACCTCGTGCCCACTCTGCAGGCGCCGCTGGCCGTCATCAAGGGCGCGGAATCGGGAGCTCCCATCCCGCCGGCCCTGGTGGAGAAGGCCAAGATGGTCGCCGAGGTTCACGCGGAATCCGTCCGCAGGGCCTACGCCGCCGGCGTCAAGATCGCGATGGGAACCGATGCCGGCGTGGGTGAGCACGGGCAGAACCTGGAGGAACTCGAACTGCTGCAGTCCCAGGCTGGGATGTCGACCGCGGATGTTCTGGCGGCAGGGACCTCGGTGGCGGCCGAACTGATGGACATCGGCGACGTGGTCGGCGCGATCGCGCCCGGCCTGGCCGCCGACCTGGTGCTGTTCGACGGGGATCTGGAGTCCGTCGGGGTGACCGAGGCACGTCGCCGGGTTGCGGGTGTCTTCCAGGACGGTGTGCGCATGCGCTGAGCCATCCGATCATCGGCGCTCGCGGGTCCCCGGGCCCGGGAGCGCCGATGCTCCCGGACACAGTGCAGGGGCCGTTCCCGTCGATCAGACGGGAACGGCCCCTGCACTGTGTCGGATGGGTCTGAGTCCGATGGGTCCTAGAGGAATGCCACGAGGACCGAGGCGATGACCACCGAACCGGCGCTGACCGAGGTGAAGCCGCCGACGAGCATCGGCGGCAGCATGACCGCCAGGAGCGACTCCTTCTCCTCTTCGCTGCGTGCGACACCGCGGGCGACCTCATTGGTGATGAGGTAGTCGGCGGGGAAGCCGTACATGGCGGTCAGGGCGACGGACATGCCCAGGCTGCCCTTCCATTTCAGGAGCTTCGTGACGATGTAGCCGCCGAGCATGATCCCAAGCCCGCCGATGATGAGAATGGCGATCAATGGCACGATTGCGTGGAGGATATCCGGGATGGAGGCTGCCATCAGCGGCGCGACGACCACCGCGATGATCGAGGCCATGCCCAGGCCGAACGAGCTGGCGCGTTCCATCGCGCGGTCGGGCGTCAGCCCCAGCCAGGTGCAGATGATGCCCAGGATCAGCGCGACGATCGACGACGGGATGTGGGTCGGGCCGGAGATGGCCACCGCCAGGGCGCCACCGCAGAAGATGATGAACAGCATGAACAGCTCATTGTCCGTCAGCGCCTTGGGCAGGTTGACGAGCTTCTTCTTCGTGGCGGCCATTTCCTCATCGGCCTTGTGCGCGGCCGCGAGCTGTTCGAGCTCACCGGAGTCGCGCAGCCTGATCGCGTGGCGCCGCAGCAGGAAGTTCGTCATCGGCATGGATGGCACGGACTGCAGCATCAGGACCAGGGACGGCAGCACCAGCACAGCGCCTGCCACGGCGTGTTCCTTCAGACCCGCGGTGGTCAACCCGGTCGCCACGATGCCGCCGGCCAAAGGGCCGGAGCCCGCGACGAAGGTCTGGAAACCGAACAGGGGCCAGATGACCAGGGCCATGACACCCACCGCGATCGCCATACCGCCACAGGTGATAAGGACGGACCGCCACTGTTTGGCCAGTGTCCGCAACGGGATGATCGAACCCATGTGGAACAGCAGCGGCGCTGACATGATGGTGTATAAGGACAGCAGGCCGGTGTCGTCGACCAGGCTCTCGGGCACCCAGCCGGCCTTGGCGACGATGAAGATGCCCAGCATCGCGATGAGCAGACTGGGCACCCTGGCCTTGGACCAGATGGAGACGATTTCGCCCAGTGCGATGAACAACATCACGACGACGATCGCGTAGACGGGATTCATTCGTGTCCCTCCTTCGAGGGTCGGGAAGAGTTGACCGACACAGTTTTCCATCTGACCTGCACCGATGATAGATCCAACTCACTATGTGAGATGGAAGACACCATGTGACTGCCGTTATGCCAAGGTCTCCGCGAAGCCCCGCCGCTGCGCTTCGGTGAACGGTGTCGGAGTGCGGGTCAGAGTATCGATCTGCACGATGGTGCTCGTGGCCCTGGCCCTCACCTCGCCGGCTGAGACCAGGAGCTGCTCCATCGTCGCCGAGGTCCGCCCCACCTTCGAAATCCGTGTGCCGACCGTGGCCTCGCCTGGCCAGTGCAGTTCGCGCAGATAGTCGATGGTGATCGAGGCGAGGACGAACTCACGGTTGGAGTCGGCGGTCTGTGCCCTGGCGGCGTCCAGTGTGGTAACCCGCCCGGTTTCGAAGTAGGAGGAGAACACGCTGTTGTTCACATGCCCCTGCCTGTCGGTGTCGCCGTAGCGGATCGTGTCCCGGCTGATCTGGGGGAAATCGGCCAGAGCGGCGTGGTCCGGGTCTGTAACTGTCATTGTCGAATGTTCGTTCATAACCCCATGGTGCCATGGCCGGTAGCGCCGTGTGGCGGATGATTGCGCCGCTTCCGGCGTGGTGGCATATTGGGAGGCTATCGGACAAGGGTGTCCGTCGGCGGCGGGGCCGCCGTGATGAAAGGCGAGGAAATGACAGACCTCTCATATACGTGCGGAACCGGGAGCACGCCCCTGCTGGGCGAGACGATCGGGCAGAACTTCGCCAGAGTCGTCTCCGCCCATCCGGATCGCACAGCCCTGATCGACGTCGCCTCCGAGCGCACCTGGACGTATGCGCAACTGGATGCCAGGACGGCCGAACTCGCAGCGGCGCTCACGGAGCGCGGAATCGGGCGGGGTGATCGAGTGGGCATTTGGGCACAGAATCTGCCCGAATGGACCCTGGCCATGTACGCCACGATCAGGATCGGCGCGATCCTGGTCAACATCAACCCGGCATACCGGAGCCATGAGCTGGACTTCATCGTCGAACACTCCGGTCTGAAGCTGCTGATCAGTCAAATCGCCGCACCGCCACACTCCGATTTCATCGCCATCGCCAGGGAAGTGCAGGCCGAACACCCGTTCGATCTGGTGTTCATCGATACCGCACCGACGGCGCTCTGCGAGACCGATCACCCTCTGCCGGATGCGGAGCGCCTGTCCGCGCTCTGTGCCGCAGGCATACGGCTGATGGAGGATCCCGGGATCAGGATGTCAGCACGTTTGGCGCGTATCGGGGCGGAGCTGGATCCCGACGATCCGATCAATCTGCAGTACACATCTGGCACGACTGGATTCCCCAAGGGCGTCACCCTGAGCCACCACAACATCCTCAACAACGGGTACTCGATCGGGGAGATGCTGAACTACTCCGAGGAGGACTCGGTGGTCCTCCCCGTGCCCTTCTTCCACTGTTTCGGCATGGTGATCGGGACCCTGGCCGCATTCTCCCACGGCGCAGCGACCGTGATACCGGCTCCGGCCTTCGACCCGGCGCGCACTCTGGCGGCCGTGCAGCGCACACGCGCAAGCAGCCTCTACGGCGTGCCCACGATGTTCATCGCAGAACTCGCCCTGGCAGATCTGGCCGATTACGACCTGTCCAGTCTGCGCACGGGGGTCATGGCGGGTTCGACCTGTCCCGTCGAAGTCATGCGCAAGGTCATCGAGACCATGCACATGCCCGAGGTCGCCATCTGCTACGGCATGACGGAGACGGCGCCGGTATCCATGATGACCCGGACGGACGATTCCCTGGAGCGCCGGACGCAGACGGTGGGCCGGGCGATGCCCTTCGTGGAGATCAAGATCGTCGACCCGGCGACGGGCCTGCAGGTCCCCCGCGGAATCAAGGGGGAGCTGTGTACCCGTGGGTATTCGGTGATGCGCGGGTACTGGGAACAGCCCGATAAGACCGCGGAGTCGATCGATTCGGGGCGGTGGATGCACACGGGGGATCTGGCGATCATGAACGACGACGGCTACGTCGACGTCGCGGGCCGGATCAAGGATCTGGTGATCAGGGGCGGGGAGAACATCGCCCCGCGCGAGATCGAGGAGTTCCTCTACACCCACCCCGACATCGCCGATGTCCAAGTGGTCGGGGTGCCCGATGCGAAGTACGGGGAGGAGCTCATGGCCTGGGTGATTCTGCGCGAGGGGGCTCCCGAGCTGACGGCGGAGGGCCTGCGGGAATTCTGCGCGGGCCGCCTGGCCCACTACAAGATCCCCAGGTACGTCCAACGCAGGGAGTCGTTCCCCATGACGGTCTCCGGCAAAGTCCGCAAGGTCGAGCTGCGCGCAGAGGGTGCGCAGCTGACCTCCTGAGGCGGCTCAGCGGATTCGCAGGGCGCCGCTCAACGCGGGATCCCAGCCCAGCGCGTCCTCGGCGGCGACTGCCGCATCAAGGTCTTCGCGCAGATCGTCGGGGAAGTCAGTGGTGCGGCGGGTGCTGAAGGAGATGTGCACGAGCATCGTCTCGAAGATCATCGACAAGCGCCGATTGTCGTCGTCGAGCACATAGGAGGCCAGGAGTAGCGCACGGGAGCCGATCCCACCGATGCGCACGCGCGTCGACAGGTTGGCGCCCAGGCGCATCTCGGCCAGATACCGCATGTGCTGTTCGACGGTGAAGACGCCCAGATTGCGGTTGGTCATGTACTCGGCGTCGAGGCCCAGGCCTGCCGCGCGCTCCATCGCGGCCTGAGAACCCACGTCGAAGTAATGTCGGATGTTCATATGGCCGTTGGCGTCGACCCACTCCGGCGGAACGGTATACGAACCGTACCGGGGGAGGTCGGCCAGCTGGTCGTAGGTTGGATGCGCCTGCGGCATGGGGATCCCTTCGTCATTGAAAAAGTCCTGGGCCCGGCCAATCAGGCCGGGCCCAGGACTCAAGCTATCATCCGTGAAGGGGCTGTGGTGGATCAGGGCCACCGGGTGGGGTCAGGACAGGGCTTTGACCCGCACGACCTTGGCGCCCTTCATCCAGCTCAGGGAACGCTCCGAGACACCCACACGCGAATTACCCGCGTCGACACCGTATGCCTTGCCCTTCTTGGTGATGATTCCGACGTGGCCGGGCGAGTGGATGATGTCGCCGGGCTTCGCCTTCTTCACCGAGATCCGCTTGCCGGCCTTGCCGATCGCGGAGCTGGTGCGCGGGACCTTGATCTTGTTCTTCTTGTAGACGTAGCGAACGAGGCCGGAGCAATCGAAGGCCTTGGGCCCGTTACCACCGGTGCGGTACTTCTTGCCCTTCTGCTTCTTGGCCAGCTTGACGATGGCGTTGCGCTTCGAGGTCTTCGAAGCCTTCTTCTTGGACTTCTTCTTCGAAGCCTTCTTGCTGGACTTCTTCTTGTCCGACTTCTTCTTGGAGTCGGACTTCTTGCTCGAGCCGCTTCCGGCGGCGCCCAGGGAGGCCGCGTTCGCCGGCGATGCCGCAATGGCTCCGCCCATAGTCAGTGCCGCGGTCAGGGCGACTGCTGTGATCGACGTCTTGAAACTCATGAAATACCTATCCTCGCTGTTGGGGGCCGCAGCTGCGGGGAAGCTGTGAAGCGGCCGCCTGTGCGCATCGGCCCGGGTGTTTCCACCCGGCGGGGCTCGAGGCCCCTCACGTATGTACCGACATGTGTTGGTGTTATCGTTCTGTGACTTTTCGAGTGTTACACATGCCGTTACCCAAATGCAACAATGACTCCCGATTCGTTACCCAAAATACTCTTCCGAAGGCCACGCCTGTCGTGGTATGAGTGCACGAAGAAGCGCCGCACCCAATATGGGATGCGGCGCTTCACAGTGTGAGACGATTATCTATCGTTCCAGGTCAGGATGGGTGTGATCAATCTAGGCGTTGACCGGAACTCGGATGGTCTCCAAATCCAGATCGGGATTGCGATCCTGGAAGGCGACCAGCGCCCTGGCCTCGGTGTGAGTTGCGACAATCGGCAGCGAGCCGGTCAGAGGCTTGCGGGCCGATTCGCCGATCGCCAGGATTGCAACGCCCGCGATGATGCTGAAGAACATGATGTAGAACGCCGGCATCAGATTGTTGCCCGTCCACTGCATGAGCGCCTGGGTGAACAACGGGGTGGTGCCACCGAAGGCGGAGACCGCCAGATTGTAGGACAGGCCCATACCCGTGTAGCGGGTGGCGGTGGGGAACAGCGCGGGCAGAGCCGCGGCCGAGGGGCCGACCCACAGGGCCACGGGGATCGCAATGAGCGACAGGGCGACCATCACCCAGGCGAGGGTCCCCAAGTGCATCAGCTTGAAGGCGGGCACCGTCAGGACCACTGTGGCGATCGCGGCGGCAGCGTAGACCGGGCGGCGGCCGACACGGTCGGAGATGAAGCCGACGATCGGGATACAGATGCTCATGACGACCAGAACGGGCACGGTGGCCAGTGCGGAGGTGATCGAGGAATAACCGACCTCCTCCTCGAGATAGACGGGCATGTAGCTCGTCAGTGCGTAGCCGGCACTGTTAGTGGCGGCGACGATGGCCATGGCGACCAGCAGGGGGCGCCAGTGGTGGCGGATCAGACCGATGAACCCGTGACGCGCATAGGGATCGTCGTGGTCGACGTCGGTGAGATCGGCGCTGGCCTCGGCCACCTCGAACGCGGGCGTCTCCGGCAGCCGCGAACGCAGCCAGACGGCGATGATGCCCAGGGGGATTGCGGTGAGGAACGGGATGCGCCAGCCGTATTCGGCCATGGCGTCCGGCCCGGATACGGAGGTGCTGATCCAGGTGGTCAGACCGACGACGGTGGCGCCGGCCGCAAAGCCCATATAAGAACCGGTGTCGAGCATGGAGGAGAAGAAGCCGCGCTTGCGGTCGGGCGCGAATTCGGCGACGTAGGTCGCGGCACCGGCGTACTCGCCGCCGGTGGAGAAGCCCTGCAGCATCTTCAGCAGGTAGAGCAGGACGAGTGCCCAGACACCCAGGGTATTGGCCGTCGGCAGCAGGCCGATGAGGGCGGTGGCGCCGGCCATGACGCTCATGGTGAAGAAGAGGATCTTGCGGCGGCCGAACTTATCGCCCAGCGGCCCCAGGACCAGTCCACCAAGGGGGCGGACCAGGAAGCTGACGGCGAAGCCGAGCAGGGTCGCCAGGAGCTGCCACTGGGTGGGGAGCCCGGAGGCGAAGACGCCGGTCATCACGACGGCCAGGTAGCCGTAGATGCCGAAGTCGTACCACTCCATGAAGTTGCCGACCAGCGTGCCGCCGATCGCGGGCTTGAGCTTGGTGGGTGGAACGACGTTGACGTGTTCGACCTTGAGTCGTTCGGGGTGGGGCTTGGGGGACTTGCCGGTTCTGCTGTGCATGAGTACCTCCTGCACTTAATCGGTTCGGAATCGCTGGGCGACGCCGCATACGATGTTCGACCTTACGGAGGCCGAAATCGAAGATCAAGGCAGAACCGGGAGGGTGCACTCGGCAGGGTTTATTGCAATATGAGCCCTACATGTGAGAACCCTGAAAACGCTGTTTGGCCAGTAGGCAACTGGCGAATGCGTGCTTCCCCGTCAAGGGCACCTGTGTATTGAGTGGCAATCCCGAATGTGGGGCCTCAGGCGGGCCGTCGGACGCGCGAGTGCGCGGCGATGACCTCTGCGTAGATGTCCTCGAAGGTGTTCAGGGTGTTCTCGATGTCGTGCTTGGCGACGATCTCCTGTGACACCCGTCCCATGGCCGCGCGCTCTTCCTGCGATGCCGTGAGCAGACGGGTGAACTTGGCGGCCAGATCATCCGTGTCGCGCGGGGTGAAGAGGTAGCCGTTCTCCCCGTCGCGGCACAAGTGGGGCAGAGCCACTGCATCGGCCAGGACCACCGGTTTCCCCGAGGCCAGGGCTTCGAGAGTTGCGATGCTCTGGAGTTCTGCGGTCCCCGGCAGGCAGAAGAAGGTGGCGCGCTGATATGCGGAGACCAGCGCGTCGTCGTCGACCTTGCCCAGGAGGCGCACCCGCTCGGCGACGCCCAGTTCTACCGCAAGGGCCTCGAGGACGGGTGCCTGGTCGCCGTGGCCGATGATCTCCGCATGGAGGTTCAGCGCCGGATCGGTCTTGGCCAGAGCTCGCACGATGTCCGTCGCGTTCTTCTCCGCGGACAGGCGGCCGACGAAGAGGACCGTCGGGGCCTCGGCCTGTGCCGTGTCGCCGGTGGCGCATGCTGCATGGAACTTCGATAGGTCGATGCCGCACGACACAGGGTGGATATCGTGGGTGAACCCGTGGTCGGTCAGCAGGTCGGCCGCGAGCTGTGTGGGGACCGTGATGTAGTCGGCCGATTCGAACTTCCGCCGCAGGTCCCACCAAGCGCCCTTGGTCACGATGTCGAGCACCGGGTCCGGTGCCGGAAGATACGGGCGGACATTGCCCGGCATGAAGTGGTTGGTCGCGACAACGGGGATGCCCCGTTTGCGCGCCTCGTTGAAGGCGAACCTGCCGATGACGAAATGGGCCTGGGTGTGGACGACATCCGGCCGGATGGCATCGAGGATCTGGGCGACTGCCGGGCGGGTGTCCCATGGCATGCAGATGCGCCAGGTCGGATGGGGCCGCCACCTGACGGATTTCACATAGTGCAGGATCACCCCGTCTTGCCGGGTGTTGCGGCGCTTGCCGTTGGGGGAGGGGCAGATGACGTGGACTTCGTGGCCGCGGCCGGCCAGGGCCGTTGCGAGCCGTTCGGCGAACTTGGCGGCTCCGTTGACCTCGGGAGCGTAGGTCTCACAGGCTATGCAGATGCGCAGCGTCTGGCCGTTGTGCGGTGCGGACGCATGCGCGGCGGAAGTATCGGAGAACAGTGCACTCACCTCAGGTAGTCTGGTCGAGCGGATCCGGGCCGGTTGGGCCGTTCGAATCCACCGAGCCGTGCGAGCCTGCGATGATTCGCGGACTCTCTTCTTTCCGGGCTTGAACATCCGGATGATATCGGGACAATACAACGACACCGAAACATGCCGCCAATCCGGTGATCACCATCACCGTGATCACCCATGCCGGAGCCGTGGCGGCCTCGCCCAGCAGTACACTGCCCAGGATGACGGCGAAGATCGGATCGATGACGGTTAGGCCGGCGATGACCAATTCGGGGGGTCCCTGAGCATAGGCCGCCTGGACGAACCATCCGCCAACTGCCGATCCGACGACGAGGGCGACCACATTGAACCAGGTGATCTCCGCGATTCCACCGTGCAGCAGCTGGAAGCTGACCAGGTGCACATTGGTGGCCACGCAGGCGTACATGAGGCCGGCTGCGATCACGTAGAGCAATTGTCCGGCCCTGCGCAGGACGAGGATGATCAGCAGGAAGAGCGCGGCTGTGCCGATCCCCAGGCCGGCCAGGATATGGGCTTCAACGCCGTAGTGCGGCTGTGTGCGGGCGACGGTTGCCGAGGCTGCGACGAAGCTGCCGACTCCGGCCATGCACAGGGCGACTCCGCCCCAGATCCGCTTCGTGGTCCGCAGGCCGCGGGTGGATACTCCCAGTAGGACGCTGACGACGACGGAGATCGCGCCGATCGGCTGAACGACCATGACGGGGGCGATTGCAAGGGCGACGACGTTGAGGACCATGCCCAAGCCGGTGACGGCCAGGCCCGCCACCCAGACGCCGCGGGAGAACATGGCCAACAGGGCGCGGATGCCGAAGCCCTGAGCGCTGCCGTGGTCATCCGAGACACCCCGATGCTGGAGCATGGCCCCGTATGCGAGGGCCACCGCGGAGATGACGGCCAGGAGGACGGCGAGCAGATTCGACACCAGGACATCCTATCGGCGAACCATTGGGATTTGCGCGAAATCCCCCTCCGTGTGTGTGAGGAAGGACACCGCCACCCGGTTTGGTCGGAATGTGCGGCGGTGCTAAAGTTGAACCCGTTGCAAGGGGCCGAAAGGCCTCGGGGAACTATTCCTCCGTAGCTCAGTTGGCAGAGCATTCGACTGTTAATCGAAGGGTCACTGGTTCGAGCCCAGTCGGGGGAGCGTTGAGAAGCCCTGGATCTTAGGATCCAGGGCTTCTGTGCGTTCCAATCCGGATTGCTCTGGCCGCCTTGGGGTGCCAAAGTGGCCCGCGGTCACAGATTTCCCGCTGCGGTTCGGCGCGTGCTACACTCGTATCCGTTACCGGGCAGTGCGTTCCGGTTGCGGATATTCCTCCGTAGCTCAGTTGGCAGAGCATTCGACTGTTAATCGAAGGGTCGCTGGTTCGAGCCCAGCCGGGGGAGCCGATAGAAGCCCCTCACCAGGGAAAACGCTGGTGAGGGGCTTTTTCTGTGCTCTGGGGGCGTGGGGGCCAGGTGCCACGTATCCGCCACCTCGGCCTCGAATCCCGTGAACCCGGCTATGCGCGGGCGGGCGGAATGAAGGTCGTTGGGCACTCGACCATGCGCTCGGGATCGAATCGGGCCACAGCCTCGTCCAAGGAGTGCCACGGTCCGAAGCCCAGACTGGTTCCCGTCCAGGACCAGATGTCGAAGTCGGTGTCGCCGAGCTGGCGCAGGGTTACCGCACCATCGCGTTTCGCCAGGCGCGCCCCCGTGGGCCCCAGGACCAGGGGGACATGGGCGTACGTGGGTTTTCGGAACCCCAGCAGATTCGCCAGGTACGCCTGCCGGGGAGCGGAATCGGCGAGGTCATCGGCTCGCACCACCTGATCGACTCCCATTAAGCCGTCGTCGACCACCACGGCCAGATTGTAGGCCCAGACTCCGTCTCCACGGCGCAGGACGAAGTCGTCGACGGTGGACTGGACCGGGCCCAGCAACACATCGGTGATGTGGTGGACGGCCAAGTCCGAACGCAGCCGTAACGCGGGCAGGCGCCCGGCGGCGGCGAGCCTGCGGCGCTCCGCCTCCCTGACCGCAGGTTCCAGATCCCTGCAGGTACCGGGATAGGCTCCCGGCGGCTGGTGCGGGGCAGTGGGCGCCTGTTGGATGTCCTTGCGCGAGCAGTAGCACTCGTAGACCAGTCCGTGCTCGGCCAAACGTTCCAGCGCCTCGGCGTAATGTGCGGTGCGGTGTGACTGATAGACCGGCGGCGCGTCCGGGACGATCCCCAGACCGGCCAAATCCGCCAGCTGCCGTTCGGCCGCGCCCCGCTTCACTCGGTCCAGGTCCTCGACCCGCCACAGGAAATCGCGGCCCGATGTCTTCGCGAACAGGTAGGCCAGGATTCCGGAGCGCACATTGCCGATGTGCAGATCGCCACTGGGACTGGGGGCGAACCGTCCCGCCGCCGGCAGTGTTTTCGCGGTAGCGGGTGACGTGGCGGAGCGCGGGGCGGGACCGATGGACATGGGTCCCATTCTAGGAGACGTCCATATGTGGCCTCGGACACGCAGACGAGGCGAATTCGCCCCGGGTCTTTGCAAGTGGAGCGAAATCGTATAGGACTGGATAAATGAGTAATGAAACGCCGATGTCTCCTGCTCAGCGGAAGCTCCTGGGAGTGATCCTGGTCCCGTTGTTCATGTCCCTGTTGAGCATTTCGATCGTCAACGTCGTCCTGCCCAGTCTGCAGGTCTCGATCGGAGCCTCCAATTCCTCGCTCCAATGGGTGCTGTCGGGCTATACGCTGGCCTTCGGCGTGCTGCTCGTGGCGGCGGGCAGGGCCGGTGATCTGTTCGGACGGGGCAAGCTCTTCGTGGTCGGACTCGTGTTCTTCGGCGTGGGATCACTGGCCGCGGGACTGGCGGGCTCCCCGCTGCTGCTCAATCTGGCGCGGATCGTGATGGGTCTGGGGTCGGGCATGCTCAGCCCTCAGGGCGTGGGCATGATCCAGCAGTACTTTCACGGCAAGGCGCGCGGCAGGGCCTTCGGCATGTTCGGTACCGTCGTCGGAGTCTCCGTGGCGATCGGCCCGATCCTGGGCGGATCGTTCATCGCCCTGTTCGGCGGCGACTGGGGCTGGCGCCTGTCATTCCTGGTCAACGTGCCGATTGCCGCTGCCGCGCTCATCATCGGTCGGTACTGGTTGCCCGGCGACGCCTGGAGCGGTGAGGATCAAGCCGGCTCCATCGATGACCCTGCACCCAAGCGGCGCCGCGCGGACTTCGATCCCATCGGCGTCCTGCTTTTGAGTGTCGGCACCCTCCTGGTCATGCTGCCCTTCCTGGAGCGCAGCCTCGGCGCCTGGATGTACTCCCTGTTGGTCATCGGTGCGGGACTGGTGGTCGTGTGGGTATGGTGGGAGACCCGCTATGCCAGGCGCGGAGGCGCGCCCATGGTCGATATGGAACTCTTCCGCACCCGCAGCTTCGCCTCGGGGGCACTGCTGTCGAGTGTGTACTTCGTCGGAACGCCCTGTGTCTGGGTGGTCGTGGCCCTGTACCTGCAGGATGGCATGCATTTCAGCGCACTGACGGCAGGGCTCATCGGCCTGCCGTCGGCGGCCTTCTCCGCGATCGTTCCGCAGATCACCGGCCGTGTGGTCTTCACCTATGGGCGCAAGCTGGTCGTGTGGGGAGTGGGGGTGGCCCTGCTGGCCGTACTCGGTTCTATCGCGGTGGTCCTGGCGGTCGAGGCCTATGGTCTGAGTCCGTGGTGGTTGATGGCCAGTCTGGCGATCCTGGGCATCGCCCAGGGCATGGTGATCAGTCCCAACCAGACACTTACTCTGGCCGAGGTCCCGGTCAAGTATGCGGGCAGCTCGGGTGGAGTCATGCAGACCGGTCAGCGGGTGGGAACCGCGATCGGGATCGCGGTCATCACCGCGGTGTTCTTCGCCGGCTTGAGTGCCGGAGGCTACGCGGTGGCCTTCGTCATGGCCTTCATCGGCATCGGCATCGTGCTGGTCCTCACCGGCATAGTCGGCCTGACCGACCTGCAGTTGAGCCGGCGGAGTCGGGCGCGTGCACAACCGGCTTGAGGCCCGGACCCGTACCGATGCCCACGGGCACCCGGCCTGCCCTGTGAGAGGATGAGGGAGCAAGACAAGGTGAGCCCTGGAGGGAAACAGCATGACTGGACCGGGTCCGCACGTCGACGAACAGACCGCCCATATTGAGCGTCTCATCAGGTCCGGCTTGGTCGATACGTACTTCGCCCCGGTCATCGACCACATGACCGGGCAACAGGCCGGTTATCGGTTACAGCACGTCGACCATGAGAATCCGCAGCCGGATATGGGTGATACATCCCAGTTGCGGCGCGCAGTCCGTGACTCCCCGATGGTGGGGGACTTCGACGCCTCCTTCCGTGCGTCCGGACTGCGTGCGGCGGAAGCAGCGGGGTTGCCCCGGCACACCCGCTTGTTCGTCACGGCGGAACCCGCCTCGCTGGCCCTGCTCGAGGACCGGACCGACGAACCCGAGAGGTCGGTCATCCTGCAGCTGGACCCGGCGTCGATCGCGCGGGACCCTGCGGTTGTGTTGCGATCGGTCCGCCAGGCCAGGACGCTGGGCTGGGGGATCGGGGTGCGCTCCGTCGGGTTGACCTCCGAGACGCTCGGCTTCATCCCGGTCGTCAATCCATCGGTGGTGAGCCTGCATCGCGATGTGCTGCAGATTCGCGATCCTCACTATCTGGCAGAGCTGACGCATGCGCTGATGTCCCACGTCGAACGGACGGGGGCCGTGATCCTTGCCGAAGGAGTGGAAACCGAGGCCGATCTGGAATTGGTCGATGCCCTGGGCGCCCGGTTCGTCTCCGGCTCACTCTACGGTGCGCTGTCGGCCACCCCGGAGCCGGTCGCCAGCCCGCCCGACGATCCGGTATCCCTGCACACCACGCGCAACGCTCTCATCACCGGTACGCCGTACTCGGTGGCCCAGGGCCTGGGACGCGATCCGTTGGTGATGGGGGAGGAGCTGCTGGCGGCCCATATGGAGACGGTTCTCTCCCGGGCACAGTCCACCGGGGGTACAGGTATGTGCTTGGCGGTGTTCGCCGATGACGAGGACCTCACTGCGCCGATGGCCGATCGGTTGATCAGACTACGGGACTCCTGCGGATTCGTTGGGGTATTCGCCGGAGGTCTGCGGGAGGCCCCGGTCCCAGGGGTTCGCAGTGCCCCTCTGGACGATTCGGACGCACTGCGCGGAGAGTACTGCGTGTTGCTGTTGGCAGCGGACGGCTGCTCGATGATCAGTGCGCACAGGATGCCCAACCCGGGTTCCGACGGCAGGACTGAATACGAGGCCTATGTCACACGAGACGTCCATGCCGTCGTCGACGCGGCCAAGGGCCTACTGACCCGGCTGCGGCCCGAGGCGTAGCGCGCCCGGCGCGGCATCTGGTGCGCCCGGTGGGACTTGAACCCACGACCAAAGGATTATGAGTCCCCTGCTCTAACCAGCTGAGCTACAGGCGCAGGGTGTTTGCGTATTGCGCACACCGCGTTCGATCATAGCAGCAGTGGGCCGTGGACTCATATCCGCGCGCCCCATTCGGATTTCCGGTCGGATATATGGTCGAGCGCCGCCCGGATAGCCTGTTGTGGCTATACAGTGGGTGTCGTAGGATTATCGCGTGCCTCTTTTCGGATCCGTAGGGGAAGACGTATCCGGAACAGTGGGAGGTAGAAAATGAATATGACTGAAGGTGTGCTCTTCGTGCACTCTGCTCCGCGTGCTCTCTGCCCTCATATCGAATGGGCGGCCGGGGGCGCAATCGGTGCTCAGGCGAAATTCGACTGGAGTCCGCAGCCAGCGGCCCCCGGTACCTTCCGCGCTGAGATCTGCTGGCGAGGCCCAGCGGGTTCCGGTGCGAAGATCGCTTCCGCCCTGCGCGGTTGGGAGGGAGTGCGTTACGAAGTCACGGAGGAGCCCAGCGAGGGTCAGGACGGCTCTCGGTGGTCTCACACTCCCGGCCTTGGCGTCTATCACGCGTTGACGGATGCCTTTGGCAACATCGTCGTACCGGAGGACACGGTTCGCAATGCCATGCGCAGGGCGAACGGTGACTTCAGCGCTTTGGAAGAGGAAATGTCCAAGGTGCTCGGTGCTGCGTGGGATGACGAACTTGAACCCTTCCGTCACGCCGGTGAAGGTGCTCCCGTGCGTTGGCTGTCAAAGGTCGGCTAAGGAACAGCTCACCGGATATACACTGCGGGCCCCGTACCTTTCCAGGTACGGGGCCCGCAGTCCGTTTGAGCGGTGCCGAGAAATCAGACGGACTTGAACGCGACGACGGCGTTGTGGCCGCCGAACCCGAACGAGTTGCTCAGCGCTGCGATATCGCCGGCCGGCAGCTCGGCAGGGGTGTCACGCGCGACGTTGAGGTCGATCTCCGGATCCATGTTCTCGATGTTGATCGTCGGTGGCGCGATGCGGTTCTTCAGGGCCAGCACGGTCAAGATGGCCTCGACCGCTCCGGCCCCGCCCAGCAGGTGGCCCGTCATCGACTTGGTGGCGGAGACGATGGCGTCCTGGCCGTGCTCGCCGAGCAGACGGTTGATCGCCTTGGACTCCGGCACGTCTCCCACCGGGGTGGAGGTCGCGTGCGCGTTGATGTGCTTGATGTCAGCGGCGGCCAGACCCGCCTGAGCAAGCGCCTCCTGCATGGCGGCCAGGGCCTCGTCACCCGAAGGATCGGTACCGGTGATGTGGTAGGAGTCATCGGAGATGCCCCAGCCTGCCAGCTCCGCGTAGATCGTGGCACCACGTGCCTCGGCGTGCTCGCGCGTCTCCAGCACCAGTGCGCCGGCGCCCTCGCCCATGACGAACCCGTCGCGGTCCTTGTCGTAGGGGCGTGAAGCGGTCTGCGGCGAATCGTTGCGCCGCGACAGGGCCCGCATCGAGGAGAAGGCGGACATGCAGATCGGGTGGATCGCAGATTCGGATCCACCGGCGACCACGACATCGGCCTGCCCCGAGGTGATGAGATCGAAGGCCCGGCCCAGGCTCTCGGTAGAGGAGGCGCAGGCGGAGACCGCGGTCTGCACCGCGCGCCGCGCGCCGAACTCCATGCCGATCGCAGCGGCGGGGCCATTGGGCATGAGCATCGGGACGGTCAACGGCATCACCCGACGTGATCCCTCCTCCCGCAGGGTGTCCCATGCGTTGAGCAGGGTCCACACGCCACCGATGCCGGTACCCCAGGACACGGCGAGGCGCTCGGACGGCACCTCTTCCAGACCGGCGTCCTCCCAGGCCTCCTTTGCGGAGATCAGGGCGAACTGGCTGGACGGGTCCAACCGCTTGGCCTGCACACGGCTCAGCCGTTCGGAGACCACCGACTGGTCGACGGTCGCCGCGAAGTTCACGGGAATGCCGTAGTTCTCCGCCCAGTCGTTGTCCATAGTGCGCGCGCCGGATGTGCCGGCCAGCGCGGCGTCCCAGGTTTCGGCCGCGGTCGTGCCGATCGGCGTGACCGCACCGATGCCGGTGATGACAACTTGAGAAGTCATTGGTTATACCTCGTCGAATAGTCGGGAAGGGAAAACAGCGGGACGGCGGCAGTCAAGCCGCCGTCCCGCTCGACCTTGGGTCAGGCCTGCTGTGCCTTGACGATGTAGTCGACGGCGTCCTGAACCGTGATGAGGTCCTTGACGTCATCATCGGGGATCTTCACGCCGAACTTCTTTTCGGCGTTGACGACGATGGTCATCATCGAGATCGAGTCGATGTCCAGGTCATCGGTGAAGGACTTGCCTGCTTCGACGGCGTCGGTCGCCAGACCGGTCTCTTCGTTGACGATTTCGGCCAGTCCGGCCAGAACTTCGGCTTCAGTGTTAGCCATGGAATATCTCCTTATAGTGTGGTCACACGCATGTGACCGTGGTGTGGAACGAATATTCGACGAGTTGTCCCCGATGAATAATACGCGAATATGGTGATCTGCCCAGAATCCGGGGTGCTCAGGGAAGGACGACGACCTGCGCGCCGTAGACGAGCCCGGCGCCGAATCCGATCTGCAGGGCAAGGCCGCCGTGCAGTTCCGGGTGTTCGCGCAGCAGGCGTTCTGTGGCCAGCGGGATCGATGCGGCCGAGGTGTTGCCGTTATCGGCGATATCACGGCCGACGATCACGGACTCCGGCAGTTTGAGCTGTTTGGCCAGCTCGTCGATGATGCGCATATTGGCCTGGTGTGGAACGAATGCAGCCAGGTCGGACGCCTCGATCCCGGCTTCAACCAGGGCCTGCTTGGCGACCTCCGCCATATCCCAGACCGCCCAGCGGAAGACGCTTGGCCCCTCCTGGCGCAGGGTCGGGAACGGTGTGCTGGGATCCTCCTTGAGGGCCAGGAAGCTGTTGGTCAGCCGGATGGTCTCCCAGTTCTCTCCCTTGGATCCCCAGACGCTCTTCGCGATTCCAGGGGTCTCGGAGGCGCTCACGACCACGGCGCCGGCGCCGTCGCCCAGCAGGAAGGAGATCGAACGGTCCGTCGGGTCGATGTAATCCGAGAGCTTCTCCGCGCCGATGACCAGGACGTTGTCCATCACACCCGAACGCACGAGGGCGTCCGCCTGGGCGATGCCGTAGCAATAGCCGGCGCAGGCGGCCGAAATGTCCCATGCCGGCACGTCTCCGGTGCCGAGCCTGGCGGTCAGCGCGCTGGCAGCCGACGGCGTCGGAATGCTGAAGGTGACTGTGGCGATGAGGATGCCATCGATATCGGCGGGCTTCAGACCGGCGTTGGCGATAGCCTCGTTCGCGGCCTCCTCCGCCATATCGAGCACCTGGACGTCCTTGTCGGCCCGATGGCGGGTGATGATGCCGGTGCGCTGCTGGATCCACTCGTCGGAGGAGTCGATGGGCCCGACGATATCGTCGTTGGTCACCGTGAGTTCGGAACGGTAGCCGCCGATACCGGAAATCCGTGAGAACCGGTTCGCCTGAGCGGTTTTGAGGGTGGGCATGAGAGAAGTACTTCCTTGCTGGGGGATGGGGGTCACTTGCCGGCGTGTGCGGAGACGAACGCCCGTGCGCCGTCGAGGTCCTGGGCCGACTTCACCGCGTAGGTTTCCACGCCCTTGAGCGCGCGACGGGCGATACCGGTCAGCGTGCCGCCGGGCACCAGCTCGAGCAGGCCGGTCACACCGGCGGCCAGCAGTGTCTCCTGGCACTTGTCCCAGCGCACCGGGTGGGTGACCTGGCTGACCAGCGTGTCGACGTACGCCCGGCCATCGGCCACGGCGGCGCCGTCGGCGTTGGACAGGATCGTGATCTGCGGATCGTGCACGGTGACATCGGCCGCGAACCGCGCCAACGCGGGCTGTGCCGAGGCCATATACGAGGTGTGGAACGCACCGGCCACCTGCAGCGGGATCACCCTGGCCCGCTCCGGCGGGTTCTCCTGGAAGGCTGCGATGGCCTCCAGCGCGCCGGCCGCGACGATCTGGCCGCCGCCGTTGACATTGGCCGGGGCGAGGCCGGCCGCCTCGATGGCTGCGATGACGTCCTCGGCCACGCCCCCGACCACGGCGGCCATGCCGGTCGGAGTCGCAGCAGAGGCCTCGGCCATGCCGGTGGCACGGATGTGGACGAAGCGCATCGCGTCTGCGGGATCGAAGATGCCCGCCAGCGCCGCGGCACCGATCTCACCGACGGAATGGCCGGCGAGGAAATCGGGGGAGGGGAGGTCACGGGTGATCTCCCGATAGGCCGCAATGGCCGAACCGACCAGCAGTGGCTGGGCGATCGATGTGTCCTTGATCGTCTCGTCGTCGGATTCGGTGCCGTGCGCAGCCAGATCGATCCGACCGGCCTCGGATAGTTCCTCCAGGCTGGCCCGGAACCCGGGCAGCTCGAGCCAGGAAGATAGGAAACCGGCCTTCTGGGCGCCCTGACCCGGGCATGCAATGACTAACACGTTGCTCACTCTCTTTGGTGACTAGACAACATTCTCAAACTAGTGCAGAACGGTGGTTCCGGCTCGATTCTTGTGTCATGCCGACAATTGACCGGCCTCGGACAGTCGACCGTAGACCAATGCGATCCGCAGGACGAAACCCTCCCGGGCGTGGGTGGGGTCAAGGCCGAGCACGTCGGTTATCTTGCGCAGGCGGTAACGCACGGTGTTCGGGTGGACGTCGAGCACCTTCGCGGTGGCCTCGAGTGAACCGCCGAACTCCAGATACGCCCCCACCGTCGTCAGCAATTGGCCATTGGCACTGGCCAGGGGCTCGAAGTAGCGCTCCAACAGGGTGCGCACGGCCTGCGGGTCACCGGCAATCGCGCGCTCGGGCAGCAGATCGTCCGCCTGAACCGGACGGGGCGTGGCGGGGCGGGCCTGCGCGGTGCGCAGTGCCCAGACCGCGGCGTTGGCCGAGGTGCCCGCTTCGGCCAGGGACGGCACCATCGGCCCGATGACCACATCCCCGGGGCCGAAGTGGGCCGCCAGAGCGTCTGCGGCCCCCGCGATATCGGTGGGGCCGCCCAGGACGACGAGCAGGCGGTCGTCGTGGATGCCCACGAGCGCATCCTCCGCCCACTTCTGTGCGGCCTGCCGGATTGCGTCGATGGCCTTGCGCGGGCGCCGCTTGGGGGCGCGGCCCATCAGCACACAGACTTCGGACTCGCTGCGCCAACCGAAAGCCGCGGAGCGGCTGGCCAATTCGTCTACGGAATCCCCTCGGACCAGCGCGTCGATGACGAGCGCCTCCAGACGGGCGTCCCAACTGCCGCGGGCCTCGGCCGCGCGGGCGTAGACATCTGCGGCGGCGAAGGCGATCTCGCGGCTGTAGATGAGGACCGCATCGCGCAGCTCGCGCTGTTCGGAGTGCCTGGCCAGATCGGTCACCCGCTCCTCCACGACCTCGACGACCACACGCAGCAACTGCAGGGTCTGTTGGAGGGAGACCGCTCTGACCAGCTCGCGCGGAGCCGAGGAGAAGATGTCCGCGATGACCTTCAGCGGGGCCGCCGGGTTCTTGTACCAGTCGATGAAGGACGAGATCCCGGAATTGGCGAGGACCACGACCCAACCGCGGTCGGCGTTGTTCATCTGGCGGAACCACGGCAGTTTGGTCTCAATGCGCTGCAGGGTGACCTTGGACAACATGGCCTGGCCCGCCTTGAGACGGCGTGCGGTCTCAACGCGATCGGCCGAGGTGGGTCGGGATTCGGCCGGATGCGGGGAGGTCGGAGTGGTGTGAGCTGCCTTGGGCATGAGCACCACTTTAGCCCACAGGTTCCAAGTGACTTGTCGATTCGGCACAGGATGTTTGGTTTTTCACACAGTCCGGTTGATGTAGTGAATGTACGGGGGCGGCGGTCCCGGCGGATCACTGTGGATCCGCCGGGAC